>NZ_CP054139.1:604409-906614 GCF_013283875.1 Mucilaginibacter mali | reverse complement strand
ACCAACTGGCAGCAAGGCATGTCCACATCGATACATACCGGTCTGCGGGCCTTAACACGGGCCAACCCTGCTACTACCGGGGCTTTAATTATGCTTTGCGACCAACCGCTCATCACTACCGAGCACATCAACAACTTGCTGGATATGTTCGCGCATCACCGCAGCCAGGTGATAGTGGCTACAGCATTTGCCAATGTGGTGGGCGCGCCCTGCATATTCAGTCGCGAGGTGTTTGATGCCTTGTACCAATTAAAGGGCGATAAAGGAGCAAGGCAGATATTTGATGATCCGCCGCAGCGGTTAACCACCGTTCCTTTTAAACCGGCGGCTGTGGATGTGGATACGATAGAGGATTATGAGGGGCTGTTGTAGAAAAGTCCTCTCTATGTGTCATTGCGAGGAGCTGCGCGTGGTTATGTGAAATAGGGCGACGTGGCAATCTCATCGCATGTAAACCAACCACGAGATTGCCACGCTATCGCTCGCAATGACAAATTGTAATGAAACGAGCAAGGCCCGGGAAATCCCGGGCCTTGCTCGTTTATCATTTGCACATCTGCATATCCACGCATTTTCACATTCACTCCCCCTTTAGGGGGGGGTGGGGGGCTTACTTCTTCACCTGCTTCAGCAGCCATTGCGTTACATCATTAATGGCCTTATCATTATCATAATGCCCATCAGCCGGCAGGTGGCCGTTGGTGTATTCATTATACAACCATGGGTCGGCAATAGCCAATACGGTGCCTTTACCATATTTGGCGGTGGCGATGATGGCTACACCCTCGTTCTTCAGTATAGCTGTAGCCGGGCCGCTCAGGTCTATACTGCAAACGTCTTTCATGTAGATTTTTTTAGCGGTTTTGAAGAAGGGGTTACCCTCTACCATCATGGTGCCGCTTTCTATCTTGTTGCCAAGCACGTGGTTGTGCAGTTCATCGCTAAAGTGCATACCAAATTTGGCAGCCAGGGTGTTAAAGTGTGGCAGCTCGACATTGGCGCTGTCGTTAGCCATCATTACCAGTACACCGCCGGCTTTTACATATTGCTCTATCTGCTCTACATCTTTTGGCATAATGTAGTTAGGATTAGGGCTTTCTTTTTTAGTGTCGGGATCCACTATGATATAGATATCCGTACCTTTTAAATTAGCCGTGGTAGGCGCCGCATCCAGCGACTTTAGCTTCGCTCCCTCTTTCACAAAGGCATCGCCCCAGTTAGAGTAACCGTTCAGGTCTTTCTCTTCCCAAATGTAGTGAAAGCGTTCTTCCTGCCCCGCAGCGTTCTTGTGCACCTCGTGGTTAAAGTAATAGTCGAGGGTTACGGTTTGGGCCTTACCCATAAATGGCATAGCCGATATGGCGGCCAAGGCTGATAGTTTTAAAAGGTTCTTCATATCTATGGTTATAGTTTGGTTTGTATAAGTAACGTCATAGCGAGGAGCGTAGCAACGTGGCTATCTCCGGCAGGCAGAGTCGCCTTTGTATATCGGGAATAGCCACGCTATCGCTCGCTATGACGAAGCGGTATCCCATCTGCATATCCGCACATTCACTACACCCCGCCAAATATCGAGAAACCGCCATCTACGCATACCATAGATCCGGTTACGAAGGCAGAAGCATCGCTAAGCAGCCATACCAGCGCGCCGATCAGTTCTTCGGGTTTGCCGAAACGTTTGAACGGTGTTTGGCGGATAACCGACTCGGCCCTTGGCGAGTAGCTGCCATCGGGTTTAAGGTGCATGTTGCGGTTCTGCTCGGTCAGGAAAAAGCCCGGCGCCAAAGCATTCATACGAATGGCATCGCCATAACGGTTGGCCAGCTCTACCGCGAACCATTGGTTATAGCAATCTACCCCGGCCTTACCCATATTGTAGCCCAATACCTTGGTAATGGCACGCTTTGAGTTCATCGATGAGATATTAACGATGCTGCCACCGCCGGTTTTAGCAATCAACTCGCCAAATATCTGCGTAGGGATAATGGTGCCCCAAAGGTTTACTTCGGCTACGCGTTTCATCCCGTCAAGGTTCATATTGAAGATATCCTCATCAGGCTGTATAGCGCCCTCGGGCATGTTGCCACCAGCGCCGTTAACAAGGCCGTCAAGGCGACCAAATTCGGCCCAAAGTTTTTCTTTGGCGGCTATCAACTGGTCTTTATCCAGCACATCGGCAACCAGCGCTACGGCACGGCCGCCGTTGGCGTTTATCTCGGCCGCGCGTTGTTCGGCTATTTCGGCGTTACGTCCTAAAATGCCTACCGCGCCGCCAGCGGCAACAATACCATCAATAAACGATTTACCCAGGATGCCGGTACCGCCGGTCACCACAATTACTTTTCCGGCTAACGAAAAATTATTTTCCAATTTATGTTCTGTTTTTGGGTTGATGAAAAATTAACGCAGATCTGGGATAGCTATCGGATCCATATCGGTATAATCCTGGTTCTCGCCGGCCATGCCCCAAATAAATTTATAGTTGGCGGTAGCGCTGCCGCTGTGGATGCTCCATGGTGGTGATACCACGGCTTCGTGGTTGTTCATCATAATGTGGCGGGTTTCGTTGCCCTCGCCCATATAGTGTACCAGTTTCTGGCTCTTATCCAGGTCGAAGTAGAAGTAGGCTTCCATACGGCGATCGTGTACATGGGCCGGCATGGTGTTCCAAACGCTGCCCGGTTCAAGTATGGTCAATCCCATTACCAACTGGCAGCTACGGATGCCTTCAAGGAAGATGTATTTATTGATGGTACGCTTGTTGGCAGTTTCGGTAGCGCCGGCGTGTACCTTAACCGCTTCTTCGTTGGTCATCAGGGCGGTTGGATAGGTCATATGCGCGGGGGCCGACAGGATAAAGAATACCGCTGGCGCATCGGCGCTTTTGCTGGCAAATTTTACCTCTTTAGTGCCTTTGCCAATGTACAGGCAGTCCAGCTTGTTTACATTGTAAGCTGTGCCATCAGCGGTAACAGTACCATCGCCGCCAACGTTAATAATGCCAATCTCGCGGCGCTCCAAAAAATATTCGGCGCGCAGGTTAGGGTAATTGCCCAGGTCAAGCTCGGTGCCCAGCGGCGAAGCGCCGCCAACAATCATACGATCGTAATGGGTATATACCAGGTTAATTTTACCGGGTTCAACAATGCCGTCAAGCAAAAAGCGCTCGCGGATCTGCGCGGTTTGATAGGCCTTAAAATCTTCAGGGTGTACTGCTTGTATTACTTTCAAAACGTGGGAATTTTTGGTAAATGAAATAGCTATGAATAACTAATGCAAGTGTACAACCTTAAGCATTAAAATCCAAACCTTTACTGTAGGGCAGGATGGTTGCCGATACATCTCACCTGCAAAAACGGTACGGATGCGCACAAAAAAAGCCCACGGCGGGAGCTTGATGTAAGGATAACTTATTAATGCGTTAATTGTGCTTAATCGATAAAGTTGCCGTGCACCTTATTGCCCGATATTTCTTCCAGGTAACCCCGGTCGTTAATGGCATAATGGGCGTGGGTGGTATCGGTATCGTTTTTATAAACAACGGTTTTATCGGCCGGCTTGCTACCCCTTTTAAAAAAAGGCAACGCGATAAGCGCAAGCATCACAATGGAGGTTAGTACGGTGATCATTATAAAAAATTCTTTTTCGGTTTTGATTAACTGGTACACAAACATATAAAATATATTATGCACGCATAGTAGATTTACGCTAAAATAATGCCACATTTTGTTGAGTGATAAAAATAGCGTGGTAAGCCCGCTTTTATGGGCGATTGAAGAGATATTGAACGATATGTAAATATACGCTTTTCAGGGCTGTATTGTTTGTTTTCAGGCGAAAAACGAAGTTTTTATATTTAGGTGATCTATAGCCAACAGCCAGGTGCCGATCTTTTAAATTTATGTCAAAATCACTTCCGGGCATTTCGTTAGGGCAGAGATACCCCATTATGGAAGGGCGATGTGCCAAAATGGGGGCGTGTTTTGGCGGGAAATTTTCTGAACCGCTGATTTAGAATGATTAGGGTAATGACGCTGATGCATGAAAATCAACGAAATCAGGAAAATCATCTAAAGATCGACGATCAAGGATCAGCGGTTCAGATAAACGGAAAGGCCCCTTTACCGGGGCCAAACCTAACAAACAAAGTATAAATATAAATTTGAGAGAGAGGCCTCACCCTAACCCTCTCCTTTGGAGAGGATTTAGGTGAGGCCCCCCTCCTACGCCGATCTTTTTAAATTCTCGGCCAGGCTGGCCCCATACACCGCGCTGATGATACTTTTGGCAGCAATCGCTTCGCTCAGGTCATAACTCACCTGGTCGAAGATCACCTGCCGGTTGGCATCCAATACATAAGTAGCCAATAACGGCACGTTGGTATCAATGCCCGAAAAGCGGTTCCAAACCGGGTCGGCGTCCGAATAGATGCGCAGGCTTTGGGCAATCTCGTACTTCGCATCGAAGTAAAAGTTTAACGACAGGTTATTTTCCCATACCAACTTTTCCAGCGCCTTTTCCTTTTCGGCAGTGATGATGATCAGGTTGCCACCGCTGGCTTTTATTTCTGATTGGATAGCGTTCAATTGTTTCAATTGCTCCAAACCATGTTGCCGCCATTGGGGCGAGTAAAAACTGATGACCAGCGGTTTGCTCAGTAGCTGGCGCAATAGCAAGGCGCCATGTGTTTCGGCACCATTAAAAAAGTGTTGCCAGCGGGTATAGGCTGCCTGCAGGGTAAAACCGGGCAGGTAATTGCCGTTGCGGACCGGCTTCAACGGCTTATAGGCTCTAAAGCCCAGATCGCGCTCGGGGATAATTTCAGACAGATCGAAAAAAGGATATTTGGTATTGTTTATAGTTGTAGCTAACATGATGATATTTTTACTTAATGGTGAACAGGTTGCCTCGCGGCGTCTTTATGATTCAATTTCAGCCGGGCTACAACATCGGGCTGAACCATAAATGATGTTAAAATATTTCATGTTCTGGTGCATTATTTCAAATGTATATAATATCTATAGATTTTATAGTATTTATTTAAATTTTCTTTCCTCGCTATTAAATTCAAAAAACAATAAGTGTTTTCGGGATTTAAGCTTCGAGGTCAGAGATGGAGTTGAACCACCGTAAAAGGTTTTGCTAACCTCCGCCTCACCACTCGGCCATCTGACCATATGCCCCGCCCCTTTCGGGGCTGCATAAAACCTTGCACAGTTTTACCTTTTATCGCTCGGGGCCGGGTATCGTTTATCTCCCTCATTAATAAAACCTTGCACAGTTTTACTTTTTGAGGAAATCTCCCCCTCTAAATCTCCCCCGAGGGGGGAGACTTTAAAACCTTGCACAGTTTTACTTTTATTTAGAGAGGCCTGTATTTCTTTCCCAACTCCTCCCCCTCGGGGAGGCCGGGAGGGGTATTACTTATTCGGCTGCGGTGTTGTCCTTAAATATGGCTTCACCACTTTATGCCCTTTCGGGAACTTATCAGGGATATCCTCGGTTTTGATAGAGGGCAGCACTACTACATCCTCGCCGTCTTTCCAATCGGCCGGAGTGGCTACGCTGTGGTAGGCGGTCAGTTGCAGCGAGTCGATCACACGCAATATCTCGTTAAAGTTACGGCCGGTAGATGCTGGATAAGTAATGATCAGCTTGATCTTTTTATCCGGACCTATGATGAACAGCGAGCGCACCGTAGCGTTCAGCGAAGCATTCGGGTGGATCATATCGTAAGCCTCGGCAATCTTGCGGTCTTCGTCGGCTATAATGGGGAAGGTTACTTCAACGCCTTGCGTTTCGTTGATATCGCTGATCCATCCGTGGTGCGATTCTACCGAATCTACACTCAGTGCCGCTACTTTCACGTTGCGCTTGGCAAATTCTTCTTTCAGTGCGGCGGTGCGGCCCAGTTCGGTAGTGCACACCGGGGTATAATCGGCAGGGTGACTGAACAGTACGCCCCAGCCGTCGCCTAAAAATTCGTAGAAATCAATTTCGCCCTGGCTGGTTTGTGCTTTAAAGTTTGGCGCATCGTCGCCTAATCGTAAACTCATGTTTTTCGTTTTTAAAATTTGTGATCGGATGTATTTAAAAGTTTCGTGGTTATCAACTCAAAACTAACTAATACAGGCCGATTAATTGTTATCTTAAAATTATTGTTTTATGCATCGCTTATCCGCGAAAACCGAAAGGGAGAGAAACCGTAGCAATGGTTGTGTTTGTTCACTCGCTTATCTTTCCCCGTTTTGGTAACGGAGCAGGAATTAGCACCTTGTTACGGCCGATAAAGGCGGTACAGGTTGCCAAGACGTCTTCGGGCCTTTCCCTCAGTCTTTCTGGATAAGTAAATAAAAGAACGATTATGGCAACAAATATAAGGGCAATAATTAAAATAGCAAATAAAATCTATAGATTTAGTAGAATTTATTTGAAATAGGTTGATTATCAGACAGAAAATTGACCGCTGATTTTTAGATGATTGTTTTGATTTCATTGATTATCTAATTTTTCAAAAAATCAGCGAAATCAAATAATCAGCGCACATCAGCGGTCTTAGTCAACTATCCTATCCAAATCCTCATAAACAAAGCACTGCTCGTTACCGGTGCTTACCAGGTCAAGTTTAAGTCCCTTTAATTCGGCGGCGCGATAACCCAGGCCTTTTGTCCGGCGGATGCCATCCAGCTTGTTCCATTTGTTTACCAAAACTTCTTCCACATTATCAAAACTTCCGCGTTTAATGCGTACCGACATATATTCGGCATTCGCTTTTTTGGTATAACCTCTAAACGTATAGGTAAAACCCTCGGGATGTGCCTTCAGTTCGGCTATCAGGGCTTGTTTGTATTTGGTGCTGTTATCGGGGTAAGCAGTTATTTTTTTGTTCGACGCTTCGGTTTGCGGGTTGCGGCAGGCTGTTATCGACAGCGCGGCGGCAGCGAGGATGAGGGTACAAATTGCTTTCATAATTAAGGGTTGGTTAATATCAAATATAGTAATATTTGATATTAACCATATACCGCCAATACAATTAATAATATACCGGCAGTTCCCCTTAGCTTGAGTATTTAATGCTTCTCCAGCAATTCAAAAATACTGATGCCCAGTATCTGCATAATAACCAGTAGCTTGTAAATAGTAAGTTCGCTAATACCGCGCTCAAGCTTACTGTAAGCGTTTTGCGATATGCGCAAATGCCGGGCAAGGTGCCCCTGTGTCAGTTTATTTAGCTTGCGGTAATGCCTAACTTTATCAAGTAACCGTCTGACGGTTTTATCATGATCGTGTTCTTCCTGTTGTTTCATAAGGTTGAAAATTATTATGTTAAAGCAACAGCGCATATTTATTACTTGTTTTATAAAATACTTATTAAATAGCTATTGTAACGGTGTTTATACAAATAATAAGACCCATTAAACGTCAAAACCGATATTTTATCGGGCCACAATTTATTATCATAATATATTTATGGCGTTGCCTGCGGCCCGCGCTATCCGCTCATACTGCACAGGCTTTAGCCACAGGGCCGGTATCCGCTTCTATCGCTAACGCGGAATTGTCAGAACCGGGATTAAACAGATTTTCAGGATTCAGGACATTTTAAAAGAATTTGAACAATCACTGTGCATCCCCAACTCCAGGTCCCCTATCTTGTCATCTTAAAAATCTGTTTAATCATGGTTCAGATATTTTTTTCTTAATTTTCCTGTAACCATTTTTTTTAGCCGGAGTTTACAGGCATATAATATATGATTAACTATACTAACATCACACGCATTGGATAAGCTGACCGACAATGCGATCATGCTAAAGGTGAAGGCCGGCGACCTGGACCGCATGGGGCTGCTGTTTCAGCGCTACCATCGCCAGTTGTATGGTTTCCTTTTCCACATGACCTACCAGCGCGAGGCTGCCGAGGACATGGTGCAGCAGGTGTTTTATAAAATGCTGAAGTACCGCCAAAACTTTACCGGCAGCGGCGAATTTATCCACTGGATGTATGCCATTGCCCGCAATGTGCTGAAAGATCAGGGTAAGCGTAAAAAACTGGTGATGGCAAAAGATGGCGTAGAAGATATGGCCGACTACCTGCCCGGCGGCACTGATGTGGCAGAGCAATTAGATAAAAAACAGGCGGCGCAGGGCTTGCACCGCGCCATGGCCAAACTAAATGATGATGAGCGCGAGATACTGTCGCTCAGCCGTTTCCAGGAGTTAAAGCACCAGGAAATTGCACAGATATTAAACATTAGCGAGGGCGCGGTTAAGGTGCGGGTGCACCGGGCCATGTGTCAGCTAAAAGAGATTTACACAAAAATTGAACGCTAAACAGAGGAATTGAAAATGGACTGTGAAAAATATAGCGAACTGTTTACCAGTTGGATAGATAAAGCCCTGCCACCGGCCGAACGCCTGAAGCTGGAGCAACACCTAAGCGGTTGCCCGGGCTGCCGCGCCGAACTGGAGGCTATGAAGGAACTGTGGATAGAAATGGGCGAGATGGAAACCCCTGCCCCATCCGAACATATGCAGGTGAAGTTTGAGGCCATGCTGAACACCTTTAAGGAAGAAGCCGCCGACAAAACCAATGCCTGGGCAAACTTTAAAAACGCGCTGGCCCAGTTATGGCAATGGCAGCCGCGCCTGCCGCTGGCCTATAGCCTGGTGATCATTATGATGAGCTTTGCATGTGGGTACTGGGTATTTAGTATGGGTAAGGGCGGTCAGCAGGATAAGCAATTGGCCACGTTGAGCAGCCAGGTGCACGAGCTGAAACAAACCATGATGCTGGCCATGCTGGAAAACCCGTCGGCATCCGAAAGGATAAAAGGCGTGAGCTACACATCTGAAATAAAACATGTGGACCAGCAGGTGATCGACGCTTTATTCGCCACACTGAACAACGACCCGAACGTGAACGTACGATTGAGTACACTCGACGCGCTTTCACAATTGTCTAATCATCCCGAGGTGCGCACCGGGCTGATCAAATCCATCACCCAGCAGGATTCGCCACTGATGCAATCGGCCATTGCAGATGTGATGCTGAAGCTGCAGGAGAAGCGCTCGGTGAATTCGTTTAAGGAATTACTAAAACAAAAAGACCTGGACAAAGGGGTCAGGAATAAGATCAAAGAGACGATCAACAACTTAATTTAAACAAACCAAACATTATGAAACGATTAATCTGGATCGCGCTTTTAGCGGGATGGGGCCATTGTTTTGCCCAAAAACAAGAGTTTAAAACACATGTAAGCAAGCAGTTTACGCTGCAAAAACCAGCCTCGGGCACCGTATTCGCGCTGTACAATGTATTCGGCGATGTAAAGATAGAAGGCTACAGCGGCAACGAAGTGGTAATTGAAATTGAAGAGACTATCACCGCTAAAGACGCCGCGGAACTGGAAACAGCAAAAAAGGAGTTTAAGTTGGGCTTCGACCAAAAGGCCGACAGCATTATCGCCTATACTGCCGAACCGTATGATACCCGTCCGCACCGCAATTGGAACAAAGATGACGACCGCAAGGAGCGCCACTATAATGTAAAACTGGATTACACCGTAAAGGTGCCCAACAACATTAACCTGAATGCCGGAACCGTAAACAATGGCGAAGCATACGTGAAAGATGTATACGGTACGCTGAAAGTAAACAATGTGAATGGCCCACTAACCATTGTGAATGCCAAAAGCACCACCATGGCCCGCACCGTAAACGGCCCGGTAACTGTGAACTACCTGAGCATCCCGCAGGAAGAATCGAGTTACTATACGGTGAACGGCAAAATGGAGATCACCTATCCGGCTAACTTCGAGGCCAACCTACAGTTTAAAAGCATGAATGGTCAGTTTTTTACCGACTTTCCTGATACCGAGGTTTTACCTACCGAAATAACCAAAACACAAAACAAAGGCAATAACGGCACCATCTACCGCCTTAACAAAAACACGGCCATCCGTGTAGGCAAGGGTGGCAAGGTATTTAAGTTTGAGACCCTGAATGGTAATATTTACATTAAAAAAGCATAATTTAACACTCCCCAATAATAATATGAAAGCACTAAAATTTACAGGCCTGGTAGCATTGGCATTAGCACTAAGCACCCGCCTGATGGCACAGGAAAGTCAGCAATTAACCGTACCCCTAAGCGACCCGGGTAAACCATATAAATTAAATGTAGACCTGGTAACCGGATCTATCAAGGTATCGGTGCACGATGGTAAGGATATCATTATTGATGCCAGCGCACCTCACGGCCGCAAAGAAGCAAAGGAAAGCGGCGGTATGAGGCGCTTATCCAGCGGCGAGAACCTGGATGTGGAGGCCCGTGAAAAGAATAACCAGGTACGCATCAGTAACAACATGCCTAACAAAAATGTGGCGCTTGATATTAAGATCCCCCGTGGCGCTACCAATATTAAATTAATGGCAGTTAACGGCGGCGATATTTCTGTAAACGATGTAAGCAGCGATATTGAGGCCAGCAACACCAACGGCGCTATTAAGCTGACTAATATTTCTGGTTCGGCTGTAGCCAATACTACTAATGGCAGGGTGTTGGTTACCTTTAAAACGCTTGATAATAAAGCAGCACTGGCCTTTACCACCCTTAACGGCGATGTGGATGTTACCTTTCCGGCCACATTTAAAGCTAACTTAAAGGCCCGTTCTGATAACGGTAACGTGTTCAGCGATTTTGATATGGTAACCGAAAAATCACCATCAAAAAGCACCAAAACCGCTAAGGATGGCATGTACCGCATCACTATTGAAGATTGGGTGTACGGCAAAATAAACGGCGGCGGCCCCGAACTGCTAATGAAAAACATGAACGGGAATATCTATATCCGCAAGGCGAAGTAAACGTCAAAATTTTCAGTCATCCCGAATTTATTTCGGGATCCCACATGCAAGGTTGCCATACCACCTACCGTGCATGTGGGATGCTGAAACAAGTTCAGCATGACAGTCTCTTCCAAACCCCCAACCATCATGAAAACCATTATAACGGCCATCATAGCCGCCTGGCTAAGCTTTGCCCTTAATTTAGCATCGGCACAAACACCGCAGGGCAAAATAAGCGGGCAAGTTTTTGATGCCGCTAAACAACCTGCCATAGCCGCCACAATTGTTTTGGTAAGATTTAAAGATTCATCCACCGTAAAAACCACGCTGGCCGATGCGCAGGGTAGGTTCGTTTTCGATAAGATAGCTGCAGGCGATTACCGGGTGAACATCACCGCCGTTGGTTTTCAAAAATACCGCAGCGCAAAGGTCGCATTGGGCGAAACTGTTCCGGCCATTGAACTACCTTCCATCAATTTAAAACCCGGCACATCAACCTTAAAAGAAGTAGCCATCACCGCGCAAAAACCTTTTATCGAACTAAAAGCCGACCGTACCGTGGTGAACGTCGGTGCCAGTATCACCAATGCCGGAGCCAACGCGCTGGAGGCCTTGGAGAAGGCACCGGGTATTATCGTTAACGATGACGGCACCATCAGCTACAAAGGCAAAACGGGCTTGCAGATCATGATTGATAACAAACCATCTTACCTGTCGGGCGAAGCCCTGGCCAATTACCTGCGCTCGTTACCGGCTTCTGTGCTCGATCAGATCGAGCTAATGCCAAATCCGCCTGCTCAATATGATGCATCGGGCACGGCAGGCATAATCAACATCAAAACTAAACGCTTTAAAATAAAGGGTTTCAATGGTTCGGCAGCCGCCAGTGTGGGGCGGGCGAAGTACATGCGTACATCCGAAAGCTTTAATATGAACTACCGCGAGAACAAGGTCAACTTTTTCGCGCTGGCGGGTTATAGTGCACAAAACAATTATCGCCGGCTTGATGTTGGCCGCACTTATTTTGACGCGTTAAACAGTATCAAATCATCGTATACCGAAGTTGCCTTTTTTAACCCCAGCACCCAAAATACTAACGTAAAAACCGGGATGGATTATTATGTATCGCCCAAAACTACATTAGGCGTAGTGCTCACCGGTGTAATGACCACAGGCGATAATTATAACCCGGTGAACAGTTTTTTGCGCAACAAAACCGGCGGTTTAGATTCGTCTATTGTGGCCAATAATAACACTAACTACAACTTTAAAAACGGAGGCATCAACCTTAATTATAGCCACCAGTACGATAGTTTGGGTCGTAACATTACGGTTGATGTCGACTATATCCGCTACAATAACTACCGCGATCAAAGTTTTATGAGCGCCAGCTATAACACCGCCGGCGCCTTGGGTAGTAAGCAGGATATTATCGATAACCTCCCTAATATCATCAATATCTGGTCGGCCAAAAGTGATTACACTTTACCGATTGATAAAAAGTCGAAACTGGCCTTCGGTGTAAAAACCAGCTATGTAAATACCGATAACGGGGCCAATTATTTTAATATCATCAACAACATACAGACTATTGATTATACCCGCACCAACCGTTTCCTGTACAAAGAAAACATCAACGCCGCCTATATCAACTACAATAAAGACTTTAAGCGCTTTTCCCTGCAACTGGGCCTGCGCGCCGAAAACACCCGTGTGAACGCCCATCAGTTGGGTAACGCGCTGGGGCAGGATTCCTCATTTGTGAAAAACTATACCAACCTATTCCCTACCGGTTTTGTGCTGTACAAGCTTGATTCGGCCGGAAACAATAGCCTCAATTTGTCGTATGGTCGCAGGATTGAGCGCCCCAGCTACCAGGATCTGAACCCTTTCGTTATCATCCTTGATAAGTATAGCGCTTTTTCAGGTAACCCCTTCCTTCGTCCGCAATTTGTAAACGTTTACCAGTTTAGTTACAGCTTTAAAAGCAAGCTGATACTACAGGCATCATACAATTACGTGAGCGATTACCAGGTGGAGTACGATTACCAGCAGGGGGATATCTTCTTCGCCAACCGTATTAACCTGGGCAGTCGCGAGGAAACGGCCTTTGGCGCTATCCTTAACCTGGAACCTGTAAAATGGTGGAAGTTTTATATGGATCTGGAATATAACTTCGCGCGCTTTAAAGGTCAGTTGGGCAGTGTACCCATTAATACCCCAAGCAATTATGCCTTTATGAACACCACCAGCCAGTTTAACCTTTCGCACGGCTGGAGCAGCGAGTTGAATGTGTTTTATGTAGCGCCCAATCACGATTCGCAGTTTACCCACATTGCCCGCAAACAGGTTAACATCGGCCTTGCCAAAAAGGTGCTGAATAATAATGGCACAATAAGGCTAAGTGCCCGCGACCTGTTTAAAGGGAACTACTCGGCAGGTACCATTAATAACATACCCGGCGCGGCTATTACCTATCATAACGACAACGGCAACCGTAGTGTAAACCTGGCGTTTAGCTATAATTTTGGTAAAAGCGCCAACATCCCTAAAAAACGCCAAACCGGCAGCGCAGAAGCCGAACAAAACCGGGCGGGGAATTAGTTTTGAATGTGCAAATGTGCGTATATGCAAATGTGCAGATGATGTATGAATGTGCAAATGCGAGGATATGCAAATGTGCATATGCCTGTCCTGTTTTCATTTGCAGATACGCACATTTGCATATCTGCACATTTGCACATCCGCACATCAAATTCCTATCAGAAACGTTACTTGACAAAATGTTAATTTGCGGTATCTTGCTTTGTTAAACAAAAGCAAAGCTTAACCTAATTAACATGAATAAATTTTTACTTACAGCCCTACCCTTCGCGCTGGCTTTAGGCGCGAATGCCCAGGCTCCGAAAGCCTATACGGCCCAGGATTATCAACGTGCCGAAAGCCAGATGGCTGCCTCGTTAAGTCCGCTCGTTACCCGCAGCGGTATCCGCCCAAACTGGATGCCTGATGACCGTTTCTGGTACAAAGAAGACAGCAAGTTTATTGTATTTAACCCTGCAAAAGGCAGCAAATCGGCCGCTTTCGATCATGATAAGCTGGCAGCGGCTTTGTCAACCGCATCGGGCAAAAGTTATACCGCGGCTAATTTGCCATTTGATGCCATTGTATACGCGAGCGATAACAAAAGCGTAATTTTTATGGCAGATGGCAAGCAGTGGAAGTTTGACGGCAGCAAAGTAGAAGCCGATAGCAGCCCGGTACAATTCCCATCGGCTGGTGGTGCTTTTGGCGGCGGACGTGGTGGTCGCGGTGGCCGTGGCGGTTTTGGTCGCGGCGGTAACCCTAACGAAAACGTATCGCCCGATGGCAAAACAGCCGTATTTATAAAAGATTTTAACCTGTGGTCGCGCGATATCGCATCGAACAAACTAACCCAGCTGACTACCGATGGTGTTAAAGATAACGGCTACGCTACCGATAACGCCGGCTGGGCACAAGGCATCCGCCCGATATTGGTTTGGTCGCCCGATTCTAAAAAGATAGCCACTTTTCAGCAGGATGAGCGCGAGGTGAACAACATGTATATGGTGAACACCAAAGTTGGCGCGCCTAACCTAACCCAGTGGAAATATCCTTTCCCTGGCGATAAGGTGATCCCAATGCTACGCCGGGTGATTGTTAATGTTGATCAACCTAAAGTGATCTCGATAAAATGCGCACCAGATCCGCACCGTTCAACCCTGAGCGATGATATTAAGGGCGGCGAAGGCTGGGCCGACGTTTACTGGAGCGATGACGCTACCAAACTGGTATTTGCATCAACCAACCGCGACCACAAAGAAGAGAAAGTACGCATGGCCGATGCTGCTACCGGCGATGTAAAAGAACTGTTTACCGAAACCGTTAAAACCCAATTCGAATCGGGCTGGGCTGGTGTTAACTGGCGCTACCTGAGCAAAAGCAACGAGATCCTTTGGTTCTCTGAGCGCGATAACTGGGGCCACCTTTACCTGTACGATGCCAACACCGGCGCCCTGAAAAACCAGGTTGACAAAGGCGACTGGGTACAGGCTAACCTTATAAAAGTTGACGAAAAAGCCCGTGTGATCTATTTTATGGCCGATGGCCTGCAGGCCGAAAACCCATACTTTAGCCAGTTGTGCAAAGTTGGCTTTGATGGTAAAGGTTTTACCGTATTAACCCCTGGCGCAGGTACGCACAGCGTTACCTTCTCGCCATCGGGCAATTATATTGTTGATACCTATTCAAAACCTGATGTACCGCCGGTTACCGTGCTGCGCGATATGAAAGGCAAACAACTGCTGGAACTGGAAAAAACCGATATTTCTAAATTGACCGCCACCGGCTGGAAACCTTGCATCCCATTCTCTACCAAAGCGCACGATGGGAAAACCGATGTTTACGGCTTGATGTGGGTACCACGCAATGTTGATCCTAACAAGAAATACCCGGTTATCGATTATATCTATCCTGGTCCGCAGGGTGGTAGCGTAGGCAGCTGGGCATTCTCGGTTACCCGTGGCGATAACGGCGCGCTGGCCGAACTGGGTTTTGTAGTTGTTGAAATTGAAGGTACCAGCAACCCATACCGTTCAAAATCGTTCCACGATATGAGCTATGGCAACATGGCCGATAACACCCTGGGCGACCAGGTAGCCGGCATTAAAGAACTGGCAACCAAATACCCGTATATGGACCTTACCCGTGTAGGCATTTGGGGCCACTCAGGCGGTGGTTTCGCTACTGCGGGCGCCATGTTCCGTTACCCTGATTTCTTTAAGGTAGGTATTGCCGAATCGGGCAACCACGAGAACCTGAACTACGAAGACAACTGGGGTGAGCGCTATAACGGCTTAACCAGCAATTCGGACTATGCCGCGCAAGCCAACGAAAGCCTGGCTAAAAACCTGAAAGGCAAGCTGATGCTGGCCCATGGTTTAATGGATAACAACGTACCGCCGCAAAACACCCTGCTGGTTGTTGAAGCGCTGGAACGTGCCAATAAAAGCTTCGACCTGGTGATATTCCCTAACAGCGCCCACGGCTACGGCCAGCACTCGCAATACATGATGCGCCGCCGCTGGGATTACTTTGTGAAAAACCTGCTTGGTGTAGAACCACCGCTTGATTACCAAATGAAGGGTGGTGGTTTTTAAGGTTTTGATAACCCTAAAGAAACGGCCTGGTGCGACAGCATCAGGCCGTTTTCGTTTCCTCCTCGTCATCCTGAGCGATAGCGAAGGATCCCCGATAATACATGCCGCTCTGTGAAACGGAGATTCTTCGCTATCGCTCAGAATGACGAATAGATAGAAAAATCTCCCTACATTTGAATTTTACAAACCCCAGCGCCATGGAAACAACCACCATCGAAGATTTTTACCGGGAAACATCGGGCCTTATCCCCGAGGGGATCAATAAGGAGATAGGCCACTTCAATGTATTCCCTATTGCCGATATGGTGGCGCGGCACCATAAAAAAATGCCCATGCCTTATAACCGCCGGGCTTATTATAAGATCAGCTTTATTGTGGGCCATAACCGCGCCGAGTATGCCGATAAGGTAGTGGAGATAGAAAGGAGCGCGCTGCTGTTTGCTACGCCAAAGATCCCCTACAACTATATCCCGCAGGATGATAAGCAGGGCGGCTACTTCTGCATTTTTACGCACGATTTCCTGCTGCCGGCAAAAAGCGGGATTGTGATCGATGACCTGCCCTTGTTCCGCCCGGGAACCGTGCCCATCTTTCAGATCAATGATGAACATGCCGCCGAATTGCAACATATCTTCGGCAAAATACGCCGCGAACTGGAATCGGATTATGCTTACAAGTATGATCTGCTGCGCAATTACGTTATCGAACTGCTCCACTTCGGACAGAAGCTACAGCCAGCCACGGCGCTGTATCCATCGCACACGGCATCGGCAAGGGTATCATCATTATTCATCGAACTGTTGGAACGTCAGTTCCCTATCGAATCACCCAATCAACGACTTAACCTGCGTACCGCCAAAGATTACGCCGACCGCCTTGCCGTACACGTTAACCACCTGAATAAAGTATTGAAGGAAAACACCGGCAAAACCACCACCGACATCATCAGCAGCCGCATTGTACAGGAAGCCAAGATCCTGCTCAAGCAAACCGACTGGAACATCTCTGAAATTGCCTGGAGCCTGGGTTTTGAGGAACTGGCGCATTTCTCTAACTTCTTCCGTAAGCAAACGGCGCTGGCACCTGTGGCGTTTCGTGGCTAAACAATTTTAGTTCCCTCCCCTGGGAGGGGTGTGCAGGAATGAGCGATGGCAGGGAGGGGTTTAGCCACGACGTAATTATCCATTTAATTGCGTTAGGTGCAAAAAACGTGCAGCATAATGACAGCGCAGCGAAATGATGAATGACTATTATGGCGTTGCCTGCGGCCCGGGCTGTCCGCTCATACTGCACGGGCCTTAGCCACAGGCCGGTATCCGCTTCCATCCCTAACGCGGAAATGCAAACGGGCCTGTGCGGCCACAGCGCTCGTGGAAATACACGTAAAATCAGCGAAATCAAAAAATCATTTTAAAATCAGCGGCCAGGATTGAATTTCGCAAACAACGGATTGATAATCGCAAACACCTGCCCTGTTTAGCGTGTTACCTTTGTTCTGTCAATAAAAAAACAAACAAAGATCATGAGCACAACAAACAAAATAGCACTGGTAACCGGCGGCAGCCGCGGACTGGGTAAAAACATGGCCATTGCACTGGCCAAAAAAGGCATCAATGTATTGTTAACCTACAACAGCAAAAAGGACGAAGCCGAGGCTGTGGTAGCCGAGATCGAAACACTGGGTGCAAAGGCTGCTGCCCTGCAGTTTAATGCGGGGGATATTAAAGGCTTCGACGCTTTTTTGGAGCAAGTTAAGGGTGCATTGAAAAATGTTTTCGGTACCGATCACTTCGATTTTTTGATCAACAACGCTGGTATAGGCATGTATGGCCCGATAGCGTCATTCAGCGAAGATGATTTTGATACCCTGGTGAATATCCACTTTAAAGGCGTGTTTTTCCTTACCCAAAAGGCATTGCCGGTTATGAACGACGGCGGCCGTATCATCAATATCTCATCGGGACTGGCACGTTTCAGCTATCCGGGCTACGGCGCTTATGCCAGCATGAAAGGAGCTATTGAAACACTGAGCCGTTATATGGCCAAAGAATTAGGGTTGCGCGGTATTGCTGTAAATGTGGTTGCCCCCGGCGCTATCGAGACCGACTTTGGCGGTGGCGGCACACGCGATAACCCTGAAGTTAATAAGATGATAGCAGGCGCTACCGCTTTGGGCCGCGCCGGTGTTCCCGACGATATTGGCGGTGTAGTTGCCTTCCTGTGTACCGAAGAAGGCCGTTGGATCAACGCCCAGCGCATCGAAGTTTCGGGCGGGATGAATATATAAGGTAAGAAAGTCCATGGACCATAGACCATGGTCCATGGACTTTTAAATCTATCTTACATTTACAATTTTGCTCACTACATTTCCGGTGGTCGCATTCTTTTCGCCGGGTTGAGAGCCGCCGATAAACAGTTGGATCTTCCCGGTTTCCTGGCTCCATTTATCGGTTTTGTCAACCAGCATCAACTGATCAGAGGTTAGCGTGAAAGTTATCGCCTGGGTTTCACCGGCTTTCAGGTGGATGCGCTTAAAACCTTTCAAAGCGTGGATAGGTTTGCGCACATCGCTTAAATGGCGTACGTACAGCTCGGCCACCTCATCGCCGGCCATTTTACCGGTGTTGGTTACGTTTACACTTACAGTGATGTTTTTCCCTTTAGCCAGTTCGGCCGGGGCAGCTATACCCGAATATTTGAATGTAGTGTAGCTTAACCCATAACCGAACGCGTAGGCTACATCGCCTTTAAAATAGCGGTAAGTACGGTTACTCATGCTATAATCGTGAAAGTCGGGCAGATCGTTCACGCTTTTATAAAAGGTTACCGGCAGGCGTCCCGCGGGGTTATAATCGCCAAACAGCACATCGGCAATAGCGGTGCCCGCGGCCTGTCCACCGTACCAGCTTTCTACAATAGCGGGCAGGTTTTCTTTTTCCCAGTTGATACTTAAAGCACTGCCGTTCAGCAGCACCAGTACAACCGGCTTACCGGTTTTGTAGATAGCTTTTATCAGGTCTTCCTGTGGCTTGGGCAAATCGATACTTACCCTGTCGCCGCCGCTGAAGCCTTTGGCCTGTACCTTCATTTCCTCGCCTTCTAATTTAGGGGTAAGGCCCATGCATAATACCACCGCATCGGCCTGTTGTGCTGCGGCCATAGCCGCCGTGAAGTTTTGTTTGGCTTTAGCCGTATCTGCACCTTTATCAAACTCGGCCAGTTCACAGCCTGGCGCATAAATAATTTGCGCGTTGGGTAGTTTAGTGCGCAGGCCCTGTAGTGGGGTGATATTCACCTCATCGGTAGGGATACCGTTGTAGTTACCCCATTGCACCTCCTTAGCATCGGCATTAGGGCCGATAACGGCTAAGGTTTTGATATTTTTGCTTAACGGCAGGATATCGTGCTCGTTCTTCAGCAGCACTATCGATTTACGGGCCGCATCTAAAGCCAACTTCTGGTTAGCATGCGAGTTAACCACCGAGTAAGGTATCGAGGCATATTTCACCAGTTTATCAGCATCAAACATCCCCAGCCTTAAACGCGCCATAAACAAACGCTTCAGCGATACATCAATTTGCTTTTCGGTGATCATGCCGGCTTTTACCGCATCCAGCAGGGTGAGATAGGTTGGGCCGCAATCCAGGTCGGTACCCGCTATTACCGATTTAGCCGATGCCTCGGCCTTGCTACCCGCCTTTTTGTGGAACGCGTACACATCGTAAATGGCATCGCAATCGGATACTACATAGCCATTAAAGCCCAGTTCGGTGCGCAGCACTTTATCCAGCAGGAAAACGCTGGCCGGGGCAGGCTCGCCATCGTAGGCGTTATAGGCGCTCATGATGCTCACCGCTTTGCCTTTTTGCACGGTAGCTTTAAAGGCGGGTAGGTAGGTATCATAAAAGTCGTACTTATCGGTAGTGGCGTTAAACTGGTGGCGTTCCAGTTCGGGGCCGCTATGCACCATGTAGTGCTTGGGGGTGGCCACCAGTTTTAAATAATGCGGATCATCGCCCTGTAAGCCTTTTACAAAGTTCACACCCATCACGCTGGTAAGGAAGGGGTCTTCCCCATAAGTTTCCATACCACGGCCCCAGCGCGGATCACGGAAAATATTGATATTGGGCGACCAAAATGTCAGCCCCTGGTATCGGCCATGCTTGCCATTGCGCAAAAACTCGTGGTATTTGGCACGGGCCTCATCGCTGGTGGCGTTACCAATATCGCTGATCAGTTTACTATCAAAGCTGGCCGCTGTACCAATTGGCATGGGGAATACCGTAGCCAGCCCTGCCCTTGCCACACCGTGCAGGCACTCGTTCCACCAGTTATATTCGGGTATACCCAGGCGCGGGATGGATTTAGCCTGGTCTATCATCTGCCCTACTTTTTCCTCCAGGGTTAAACGGCTCACCAGGTCGTCGGCACGTTTATCAAACGATAATTTGGGATCTTTGAAAGGCAATTTTTGGGCAGTAGCTCCCCGGGCAATGCAGGCTGCAGCTAAAAACAGCAAATATCTGGCAACTGATTTCATTGGTTTGGTTTAAAAAATGATATGATCTGAATGTATTGGCAAACAATAATAACACTTAGAAAATCAAAAGCATAATTTTTTTGACAATCGATTGCAGAAAACATCATTATACTTCGCATCATTGGGTCATTCGCTTCGCTGTCATTAAGAATACAATGACAAGCGCAACGAATGACCCAATGACATGCAGCGAAGAATTGCGGGTTCCACGTAGATAAAATACCGTGAAAACACGGGTTGTAGCCCTGAAATTTATTCCGCTATTTTGAACTGTTTACTTAATAGTTTTCCATCAATAGTTTAGTGTGAAACGGCAGGATTCCCGCGAGGGGCGTTCTGCTGTTTCTGTTTTAAACGGTTTGGAAAATATGGTAAATCGGCATTCTATTTCACAGCATAAGTGTATGTGCGGCGGGCCAGGTTACCCTTCAGGTCCATACCCTCAAGCGTTACTTTATAGATACCCACGCCATCGGCATTAAAATAGCTGATACTGGCCTCGCCTTTATCGTTAGTTACCACGTTGGGCGCCCAATGTATGGTTGACCGCAGATCGGCAGCCCTGTTATCAGCGGGTGTATCATACACCGGCGCGTAAAAGCTTTTAGTTGATGAATACCCTTTCGGGGTATAATGACCAACATTTAATTCGGGGACATATTCCTGTTGTTCATCGCCCCGTTTGGTTGTGATAATTACTACTCCGCTTGCACCATCGTTACCATACATAGAAGCACTGCCATGTGTCAGCAGTTCTACAGCCAAGATATCGCCTGGGGGAATGCTCTCTAATATCTCTGCCAAAAGTTTGGGGTTACGTGGTAAATAGGCCCCATCCATGATCACCAGCATTGGGCCTTGTCCGGTTATCGACCTCAGCCCTACAGGAAAAAGTAATTTACCCACCACCCGCACACCAGGCACATTATAAAAGGCATCGATAAAGTGAGGGACGGTTTTAAACTTATCCGCTTTTAATACGATGTCGGCATGACCGGGATCTAAATTAGCTGAGTGAGGGACAGTTTTTTCGGCAATATAATCCCGTTTGGCTTTTATCTGCACCTCTTTCAACGCTATTACATTCTTCATCAGGCCAAGCTTGGTCAGTTCGGTAAATTGCGCTTCGGTCGATCTCAGGTATTCGTTTAAGTTAAAACCCTTCACATCGTTAGCGACAATAAATCCCGGCTTAAAATTGATACGCGGCTTTTTATCAATACTGATCTTCACCGTCCCACGGTCTTTAGCGTTGGCTGCCCGCACCACCAGCTTAGCGCTATCGGCAAAATCAAGTCCCTCAAACACAAAACGCCCCTGCTCGTCGGCAACCGTATCAATAATTAAAGGCCCGTTATTTGTGGATGCGAACAGTACTACTTTACCTTTACTCACCGGTTTATTACCAAAGGTCTTAATAGTGCCTGTTACGGTGAGCCCCTGCTCTGGCCGGTACTTCATTTGCGGATATTTACCCGCCTGCAGATCGGCCCAATTAAAGCGGCGCCAGCCCTGGGTAAGCAATAGCTGATCCAGGTGCTTCAACCTATCGGGGTTGGCGGCATTAAAGTAATAGTTAGGTTGTTCGATATACCCCTTAATATCCGACGTAAGTAACAGGTTAGAGAGGATGCTTAGCTCATCGTCCTCCGCCATTTTCACCTTACTTTCATCCGTTACCGCTACCGAAAAGCTGCCCATCACCGGGTCGCCATAAACATCGGTAACCTTCATATCCATTTTTACTTTACCGCGTTGCGCGTAAGCTGGTTTATCGGTGCTGATCTCTGCATCCAGGCGGTTGTTATGCTCTACAAATATCAGCCGTTCTGCAACAGGCGCGTAATCGGGCGAGAACAGGGTGAACTGCGCGATACCGGTAGGGAATTTTTTGGTAGATATAATACTCAGGTTTGATGGGCCATCCAGTTTTGTCCTGGCTGCAAATTGCACTACACCATTAATTTGCGCTACCAGTACAGCTTCCCTGCCGTTAATTAAGCCGGGGCTGGCAGATACCCTTACCGACAAACTGTCTTTACCTGTTTGGTTTACATTCAGTACGTAACCATTTTCTGTAGCAGCCGGCAACTGGTAACGGCTTTCGGTGCCATCCTCGTGTGTTACTACAGCAGTATAACTTTTGCCAGGCAGAGGCTGCAGGGCAAACAGGCCCATTCCCGCGTGTTGCGATCTGAATTCGGCTACCCGCTCATTAGCATTATCAATAATGTAACCACTAATGGCCTCGCTTATCCCATCTGGCTTAACGGCTTTAAAGGCCACCTTTGTACGGATGTTATTCACCAACGTGCCACCTTCGGGGAAAAACTGTACATCTGCGCCGGCAGCAAGCGGTTTTATTACAAAACTTTGGGTGATGATATGCTTATCGCGTGTAATTAAATTAGTGGTGATGGTAACCGGGCTATTTTTAAATTCAGGTTTCAGCAAGCTGGCGATATTGATCTTGCCCGATACATCGGTTGTGGCTTTTCCGTTCGCGATATTTTTCCCGTTGGCTTGCAAAACATAAGTGATGTCGCCGGCGATATGGGGTTGCCCTTTCTCATTAGCGAAAGTAATATCGGCATTTAGCTGTTTACCGGCAGCCGAACTGATGGCTTTATAAGTTAAGCTTCCGCTGATAGCACCGTGGCGGGCGTTCACCAGCGGAATAGTTTTTTTAAAGTAGTAATCGGTGCCAAAGTTGGTCATCCATTTGGTATAGGCATACAAATGATAATTGCCCGAGTTGTATAACGAATCCGTTAACGGGATATTCGCGTCGGTCATGCCATTAGCCAGGGGGAAAACTTTTGTTTGCACTACCGAATCGCGCTCATCAAGCAAATCGATATATAATATCTTGCTTTGCGGGCTCAGGATATTCTTTTCGGCGTTCACCACGTAAGCTTTAAACCAAATGTCTTCGCCTACGCTGTAATAGGGTTTATCAAACTGTATATGGATCTTTTCCTGCGGGTATTCGGCCGTATATTTTTCCAGTCCGGTTAGCAATTTATCCAGTTCGCCATCGGCGTAAGTGAATCTTAACAAGAAAAAGGCAGCTGTTGCCAACAGCAAAGGCAGGATGGTTCGCTTTTTCATAACAGGTCAGGATTAATAGTTGACCTAATTTAGTAGTTATTAGGCTTTTTAACTAATTACCGGTTAAATTTATTAAAACTAACTTCTACCCCGCCCTACTTTAATTTTACCACCACCTTTTGCGCCGCCTGGTTACGGAATATCTCCAGCGTTATCTCCTTTGCTATCTGTAAACCCATAGCTGCCGCGGCCAGGTCTTTTATATCGTTTATTTTACGTTCGCCTACCTGCAATATCACATCATTGGCATTCAGTACACCATACAATACGCTTCGCCTGGGCACATCCAGCACCAGCGCGCCGGTTTCACTGGCCATGCCGGTGGCCGATCGTTCGCCCAGGGTATTCAGGCTTTTTACCTTCGCGCCCAAAAATGCCATAGTGGCCGATGCGCTGTTATCCATACTTGCAGCAATAGCCGGTATGCTTATTTTATGGGCAACGGCTTTCAACCGGGGCGATACCACGCCAAATTCATCCATCGGGAAATTCTTAAAACCGATCTTAAAAGCCGGCGAATTAGGCTTTACCGTAAAGTTGCCTTTGGCTGCATCAACAAACATCGGGTCGCCGTAAGTGGAATGCGCATCGGTATGGTTCTTCAGGCTTTTGTTTAAAGCCGCGCTATCCGGGAAGAGGTTATTATCCACATCATCGCCCCAAAACTTTACACCGATGGGAAAGTAACCCGACGATACGATATTATGCTGAAACGATACCTTGCTATCCTTAAACCATACATGTGGATGAAAAGAGTTATTAATGATGACGTTATTATACACTTTGCGGTTAAAGCCTTCACGCAGCTTCAGGCCGCCGTTTAAGCATAGGTTGTTGCAGATCTCGTAATTGCTTGATCCGTCATCCAGATCGATATCCCAGCCATGGTCGCAACGGAAGCGGTTGTTGCGGATGATGATAGGCTTCACTACATCCAGCAGGGCCAGTTCGGGATGGGCGAGATTTATGCTATCCATCTGCTTGCGATTGGGGAACCAAAAACGATCGCGCCCCCATGAGTTGAACGAACCGTGATCGCCGGTTTCCTGCACGGTGTTAAACACATCATTAAACTCAATAATGTGCCCACCCCAGGTGCCTTCGTTAACGTTGATACCGGCACGCGGGACGTCGTCGATGGTGTTATGGCTAACCGTTATACTTTGACACATAGAAAGCTGCACACCTGCCACCTGTTTCTCTACCCTGCCGATGCCCTCGATCAGGTTATTATACACCCGGCAATCCGCAGGGTAATTATTACCGACGGGGCCTGGTGTTTTATCCATCTTAGCCAGATCATTAGCCTGGCTGTACTGGAACAATGGCGACCGCACCGCCGCCGGATCGCCCACAAAAGCCACCCCGCTGCTACCCGCGCCAATGATCTTACAGCCGGATATTTCGTTATTACGATTGTAATTACTGAATACCATGGCATTGCCGCCAACATTGTTAAAATAGCAATTGGTGATGGAACAATGTTCGGCCCCCTGCATGGTTATAGCCCCTACCCGGTAGATTGTCCAATCGCTGCGCAGTAATGGTTCGCGGTTTTTCATAAAAGTGCGCAGGGTTTGGGTAAGCTGCAGGCCGTCGATATTGATATTGGTAACGGGTTTAGCCGCATCGCCATTAAAAACAAACAGGCTTTCCAGTTGAGGTGTGCTTACAATAGCATTCTTTAGGTTGAGGTTTTTAGGCGGATAATAATAAAGCGTATGGCTGGTTTTATCGTAATACCACTCATTCTCTGCATCCAGTTCTTCAAAAATATTTTCCGCAAAACGATATTTGGCATGCATAGCACTGGGGCGGTTATTTTGCCAGCCGCCCTCCATGGTCAGTTCACCTTTGGCATCCTTGCCGGTAATGCGATAAGCCATATCGCCCCACTCGCTTTTATGCAGGGCGTGGATATACCCGCCTTCAGAATGCTGCCAGCGGGCAATCCGTTCGGGACTAAGCACATCATCGGCCGTGCCGTTAAAGTGTTTGGCATCGGCATCGTAGTTTGGATAGCGGGCCATATGTTGCAACTGACCGTTTACGAATAATTCATCAAAGATCACATCGCCTTTTACCCGCGCCTGCATAATGCCGTTTTTATAAGGCTGCCAGTTTAACGCCAACGCTTTTGACGCGGCAAGGGTAACCTGTTGATTTTGATAAGCCTTAATGCTGAGCGGCGCATTGGCAGGGCGGGCATCGGCAGCAGTAAAAACCACAGCATTATTGATGTAGCAGGTGCCACCCATCAGCCAGATGGTTACCTTTTCCTGTTTGTTTTTGCGGGCTGCGGCTTGCGCTTTCTGCAAGGTGGCAAAGGGAGCCGTTTTGCTGCCATTGCTATGATCATTGCCTATTGGCGACACATAAATATCACGCGCGTATGCAATAGACACAATTATGTTTAACAGCGCGAACAGGCAGAAACGTTTTAGCATGGCTGACAATTGGTTATATCAGCATCAATATTACTAATTTACCGCAAAGGCGTATTGGTAAGGTATTAAGTTTGATTGGCAACTCCTCCCCCCGTCGGGGAGGGTTTGGGAGGAGTGAAACAAAAAAGACACGAGGCCCCCGTGTCTTTTACTAAAAACTTGTGGGAGCGTTTAAACAGCCCGGCAAGTACGCCAGTTTTTAGCTTTGGTATTTTTAGCCGATGGATTACACTTTTTCTGGTGGTAATTTTTATCGGCTTTCGAAAAAACATCGTTACTATTTTTGCAAACATTCACTCCGTGGATGATCATGCTGCCGGCTATGGCCATTAATATTGCTGGTTTCATGGTGATGATGGTGTTTTTGACTGTACGTTTCACCTTAATAGACGTAGCCTAAAGAAAAACGTTACATGCAAAAATCAACAAGGTGATTTTCGCACATTTTTGGATTTCTCATTTTTATCAATATATTAGCGAAAGAAAAAGCCACCCACCTCGCGTGACTGGCCTTTTTAATTAACTATTATTAACTGACCAAATATTAAAATGAAGAAACATTCGGTTGCTGTAAAAGTAACTGTTGTGTTTTTTTGCCTATAGGTGAAAATCACCCTGTTTAAGGTGTTTTAAGCACATTTTTATCTAACAAAAACGGCCCTTACAATATTGTAAGGGCCGTTTTTGTTAGATACCGGGTACTATTAATAACCGGTGTTTTGAGTCATAGCCGGGTTAGCGTCTATTTCGCCCTGTGGTATAGGGAATATACGTTTATTGCTGGTAATATCAAGCGTGCGCACAGTAGTGGCAGTGCTGGTTTGCGCCGGGCGGTTAACCGGCAGGTTAAGCCTGGTTAAATCAAAATAGCGCAAGCCTTCAAAGGCCAGTTCCTTGCGGCGCTCGTTAATAATATCGTTAATTAACGTAGCCCCGGTAGATGCATAAGCCACCAGCGACGGGTCGCGGCGTTGCGCCAGTTGGTTAAGGTATAGCAAAGCGTTCACCTCGTTACCGGTACGGGCGTAAGCCTCGGCCAGGGTAAGCAATACTTCCGAGTAGCGGATCACCTTTACATCGTCCTTATCGCCGGCAATGGTTACGTTTTGATATTTGTTAACCACAATTACCGCCCCGCGTTTAGAACTACTGGTCAGGAACAGGCTTTTACGCACGTCTGTTGCCGAAAAGCTGTTATAAAAATCAAGGTAAGCCAATGCGTCGCCATAACCTGCCTGATTGTAGAAATAATCTAAACCAGTATTACCGTTATTGTTAGCGGTGTTAAGGCCAAGTTCAAAAATGGTTTCCTGTTTATTGGTTAACGGGGTTGGGGTAGCCCAATAAGAAGCGTAAGTAGCCGAGGTAGCCAGGGTATAACCACCATTGTTAACAACCAGCAGGGCAGCATCACGGGCATTGGCATAATCGCCTTTGTACAGGTAAGCGCGTGCTTCTATAGCCTTGGCCGCATATTTAGAGATATACTCTGAATTGGTTGGATGTAATAGTGTAGGTGTTGTAGTCGGCATTATTGCATACGCGCTATCCAAATCGCTGATGATTTTAGCATAAACCTGTGCTGTTGTACTACGGACTGGTTTGACAAACGGACCGGTAATATTGGTTGGCGCGGTTACCAAAGGCACACCGATGGCAGCCGGATCAACCGTAAACGGTTTGGCGTAAAAATTTACCAGGGTAAGATAACTCAGAGCGCGCACAGCATAAGCCTCGCCTTTCAGTTGGTTAACGTTGTTGCTGTTTGGCAATGTGTTTGCCGCGTAAATAATGCGATTGGCCTGCAATATGGTGTAATACCCCTGCGCCCATATGTTAGCCGGTTCGGCAGTGCCTGCTATGTAGGTATAAGCCATTTCCGGCAAATAACGGCCCGAGTTATTGCTGGATATATAAGTATTATCTGCCAGTTCATCACCCAGGAAGGGGACATCCCTGCCGTAAAAAAGCGTAGAACGCATTGCGGCATACATACCGTTAACGGCATCGGTAAGGTCACTTTCGGTCTTTATCGCATCGGCTACTGGAACGGCGGTAGGCGGCTTTTCGTCCAAAAATTCTTTTTTGCACGACGCCAGCATAGTGGCGGCGGCAAATAATATGTATAATGATCTTTTAATTTTCATGTTCTTCAAAATTTTATAAACCTACATTTAAGCCAATAGTGAACGTTTTACCCTGTAATACATCCAGGTTGTTAGTACCATTTATACCCTGCTCCGGATCAAATGGCAAACGTTTATCATAAGTTTTGGTCCACAGGTTGGTACCGCGGCCATATAGGTAAAGTTTGCTGATACCTAATTTTTTAAGGGCGTCGATGTTTTTGAAATCATAACCGATAACCAGGTTTTTCAGCCTGATATAATCGCCATAATAAAGTTCCCTTGATGAGAAGCTGGACGAGTTACCGCTAATGCCGCCCGAGAAATCAAATTTAGGCACATCGGTTATCTGGCCAGGTGTGGTCCAGCGGTGCTGATAAATATACTGATATTTATTGCTCAGGGCAAACGTACCATCGTTCAGGTAATAACCCCAACTTGAGTCATTCACCATGTTTCCGAAGTTATAATACAAATCGGCACTAAGAGTTATACCCTTAAAACTAAACGTATTACTAAAGCCGCCAAATACTTTTGGATCGGCCTGGTAAGCGTTAACACGGGTAGCAGCGGAATATGTACTGGTAGTAGCTGTACGTGTACCATCGGTATACCATAAAGCATCACCTGTTGTCGGGTTAACACCTGCATACAGACGCACGTAATAGGTTTGAAAATCCATGCCCTCTTTATATTGGAACGGACCGTTTACACCTGGCGCATGGTTAACTAACGATGTTACGCGGTTTTGGTTAAGCGCTACGTTAAAACTGGTATTCCAGTTAAAATCGTCCGATTTAATTATCCAGCCTTTAACAGTAGCTTCCACACCCTTGTTTACCATAGCACCTATATTTTGCGTAATACTGGCAAAACCCGTGGTACGCGATATTGGCGCGGCTTGTATCAGTCTGTCGATATTGTTGCTGTAGTAATCAACGCTAAAACTCAATCTGTCATGCAAAAACCCAAAATCGGCACCGATGTCCAGTTTCTTCTGCGCTTCCCACGTAAGGTCCGGGTTGCCCACAGTACTGTAATTCTGGCCGTTTTTTCCAACATAGTTAGCTCCGTAACCCGCGGTAGCACGGGCCTGGTAATTACCTATGCCCTGCGCATTACCTACTGTACCATACGATCCACGCAATTTGGCCGAAGATAAAACGTGTTGTATATTAAAGAATTTTTCCTGGTCGATATTCCATGCACCCCCTACACTATAAAAATTACCAAACTGCTTGGTAATACCAAACAACGATGATCCGTCCCGGCGGAAAGTAGCAGTAAGCGAGTACCTGTTTTTATATGTGAAACCGCCTAAGCTGTAAAACGAATCGAACGAGTAGTTACCAAAAGTGCCACGGCCAGCGATAGGTGTTGCCGCATTGGCCGAAGCGGTAAGCAGTGGTTGGGTAGCCGGAAACCCGTTAGATTGCGCGGTGATATTATAGCTTTGTGAACGCTGGGCCTCGTAACCTGCTGTTATATTAAATCGCAAATCGTCTATGATATCTGTACGGTATTCAAACTGGTTACGCGTAAGCCAGTTAAAAAATCGGGTATAATAATCAAAACCCTGGCCCTGGTTTGCCTGACCATCACCCATAATAGGGTTGTTGAACAGTTGCTCTTCCAGCACGTTATAATCGATGCTACCAAAGCTGGTAAATTTCAGTTTGTCAAGGATGTTCCATTTCAGTGTTAATCCTTCCAGGATACGGTTTTGCGATGAGTAGTGCTTATCGTTAGCCGCGTTAAATACCGCGTTATACTGGCTGGTGAAGTTATTGCTGCCCGAAGTGCTCGAGTTTATGGTACCATCATCGTTATAAGCTAACTGGAATGGCAGCAGGAACCAGATACTGCTGGTAGGGTTGGCAAAAGCGCCACCATTTACAGGCGTATACTGGTTAATGTTGCTGAAATTCAGGTTATTGCTCAGCGATATTTTTTTGCTGATGGTGTGGTCGATATTAAACTGACCAGTAAACCTTTGCAGGCTCGAATAGATAATAGTAGCATCCTGCTTAAAATACCCTGCCGAAGCAAATACACGGGTAGCATCGGTACCACCGTTAATAGAAACGTTGTACTGTTGTTGCTTACCTTTACGGGTTACCAGTTGATACCAGTCGTTACTACGCCCGTTCAGGCCATAAGCCTGCGCGTCGGCCGCTACATCGGCGGGAGTAGAGCCAGAGTTGGCATCACCTTCCATAAACAGTTCGCGGAACTGAGCGGCAGTTAGTGGTTTACCTGCGTCGGGTATCGGCATCACGTTGGTTACACCCACCTCGCTATCAAACCTTACCTGTGTTTTGCCTGCCTTACCGCGTTTGGTATTGATCACAATTACACCGTTGGCGCCGCGCGAACCGTAAATAGCGGTTTCCGAAGCGTCTTTCAGTACAGTAATATTATCGATATCATCCTCGTTAATACCTGCCAGCACGTTGGTAGATGTGGTTAAGCGCGAAAGGTCGCCCGCGTTAATGATCATACCATCAATTACGTACAGCGGGTTCGAGCCGGCGCCAATTGAACCAACACCACGCAAGCGCACCTGCACGTTGGCACCCGGCTGACCGCTGTTTGAGGTAACGTTTAAACCCGGCACCTGGCCTTGTAGTGCCTGGAGTGGCGATGAAAAAGGCTTGTTCTCATTCTCAACCCCCTGTACAACGGTTGATGAACCCGTGCGAAATTTTTTAGATTGAGTGGTATAGCCGTCGGTTACCACAACTTCGTTCAGCAACTTATTGTTAGTGATCAGTTTTACGGCAGGGAAATTACCGGCGCGCACTGCCACACTTTGCTCGTTATAGCCAATAAAGCTAAAAACAAGGGTTTGCCCGTTGCTTGCCGAAATGCTGAAATTGCCATCACCATCGGTTAAAACCCCTTTGGTGGTCCCCTTAATTTTTACGGATACACCGGGCAAAGGCTGACTATCGTCGGCACTTAACACCCTACCCGTAATTTTTCTCTCCTGGGCAAATGCGTTGGTCATCAACGCGAAGCCCAGTAATAAAATAAAAAGTAATCTTTGTTTCATGTGTTAGTTTGTGTTTGTAAATAAGTGTTCGTAGTAAATAAATTACACGCTGATCATCAGCCGTTTAAATAAACTATGGCGGATTGCGGTGTAGCTGAGGCAGAAGCATAATAAAGCAGTTAATAAAATTTAATTCCCGGCCTTTGAGTGGCCTTTTCTTGTGATTTGTAATATTAGTGAGACAATTGAGGCAGGCGTGTGCGATTATCACCCACGGATATGCGGCAATCACCATTTTGCCCATTCCTGCATATTTTAAGGGGATTTGGGGAGTGATGCGGGGCTTTCAATAATTCCCTCCCCTGGGAGGGGCGTGGCTGGCTGCGCGGTGGATGGGAGGGGTTTAGCCAGGATGTGATCCTGAACAAAACTCCCCTCCCCCTCCCAATGGGCTATCGTGTGGACACCTCTTTTATATAAGTACAATTTGTCATTTCGAACCCTTGGAGGGGAATAGTAGGGCAAGGGTGAGAAATCTTGTACGTGCGACAAGTATGTTGTATAATTTCTCCTCACGCAGCCGCACGAGCCATTCCCATGTTCGTCGAAATGGCAAGCTGTTAAAAGATGTGTACACACGATAGCCCCCTGGGGGGACCGCACAACCCCGCCCCTTTCTCCTGCACTCGTGCCCCCACTGCCCTTAGCATTAAAATTATTTCGAAATAAATTTGCGTAAGTAATTACTTACATATTATATTTGTGTAAGCAAATGCTTACATATTGAAATTAAAATGAGAAGAGACGTTTTCCAGGCTATAGCCGACCCAACCCGCAGAGAGATCATCAACCTGGTGGCATACAACCCGCTAAACCTGAATGCCATTGCCGATAATTTTGATGTGAGCCGCCCCGCCATATCACAGCATATCAAAATATTAACGGAATGCGGGCTGATCAGCGTTAAAAAACAAGGCCGCGAACGCTATTGCGAGATCCAGCTTGAACCGCTAAACGAGGTAGCGATATGGATCGAGCGCTTCCGCAAGATGTGGGAAGACCGTTTCAGCGTTATTGATGATATGCTGAACGAAATGCAAGCGCAGCAAAACGATAATAAGGAAATAAAATAAACCGATGGAAACGTTATTAACCGCGCAGCAATTCATTAAAACGCTTAAAACCTTGAGCACCCTGGCCGAACAGGCTAAAATTCAGCGCTATTTTAAAACCGGCGATGGTCAATACGGCGCGGGCGATGAGTTTATTGGTGTACCTATGGGACAGGTATTTAATCTTGCCAAACAATATCTTGATATATCCCTTACCGAATTGGAAACATTGCTGGAGAGCCCCATCCACGAGGCCCGGGCGGGTGCTGTAAGCATAATGGATAAAATAGCCCGCGACAAAAAAACAAGCCCCCAAAGGCTGGAAGCTATCTATAATTTATATATGCGCCGCCATGACCGCATTAACAACTGGGACCTGGTTGACCTGGGCTGCCTGTATATGACGGGGCGACACCTGCACGATAAACCACATGATGTGTTATATACCATGGCTTTATCACCAAATTTATGGGAGCGCCGTACAGCAATATTGAGTACTTGTTATTTTATACGACAGGGGGATACGCACGATGTGTTTAAAATAGCCCGGCTCTTATTAACCGATACCGAAGACCTGGTGCATAAAGCCACCGGATGGATGCTTCGTTTTGCCGGCGATAAAAATATGCCCGCGTTACTGGATTTTTTAGACCACCATGCGGTCGGCATGCCCCGGGTATTACTGCGCAACGCTATTGAAAAATTAGAGGTGGAACAGCGCGCACATTATTTGAAGCTTAAATAACAGAAAGACATAATAATTAACACCAATCAACATGACCAAAGAACTGTGGATCAATCTTCCGGTTAAGAACCTGAAGCAATCAATTGAATTTTTTACCGCTATCGGCTTCAGCTTTAAAACCGATAGCCCGGGTTATACCGATACCATGGCGCCCATGATCGTCGGCAGTAAAGGCATTGTAGTAATGCTTTTCCAGGAGGATGTATTTAAAAACACCTGTATGAATGCCGTGGCCGATACCGCTAAAGGCACCGAGGTATTATTCTCGTTCGATGCGGAAAACCGCGAAGAGGTGGACGCGACCGCCACCAAAGTTGAAGCCGCAGGCGGTACCATTTTCGCCCAGCCTGCATCGGTACAAGGTTGGATGTACGGCTTCGCTTTTGCCGATCTGGACGGACATCGCTGGAATATGTTGCATATGAGTATGTAGGGAGACCTCACCCCAACCCCTCTCCAAAGGAGAGTGGCTTTAAAATAAAGCTTCTGACGTCCTCTCCTTCGGAGAGAATTTAGGAGAGGTAACAATTAAAACTAAAACCCAATGGCATCAAATAACAAAACCATCATCACTGCCGAGCCGGGCCGGCAGGAACTATTCATCGTTCGCGAATTTGAAGCGCCGCGCGAACTGGTATTTAAGGCATTCGCCACGCCGGCATTGATACAAAAATGGCTTGGTCCGCGCGATGTAAAGATCACGCTTGACTATTATAAGGTAGAAACCAACGGCGCGTACCGGTACACCGGCGAAAGCTGCGGTATGAGTTTCGGTTTCCGTGGCGTTATTCACGAAGTAACGGCTCCGGAGCGCATCATCCAAACCTTTGAATTTGAGGGCCTGCCCGAAAAAGGCCATGTATCTATGGAAACAGCCCGCTTTGAGGCACTTCCCAACAACCGCACAAGGGTCATCATCCAATCCATCTTCCAGTCGGTAGCCGACAGGGACGGCCTGGTGCAATCGGGCATGGAGCGCGGTGTCATCGATTCGCATGAGCGGCTTGATGAATTGTTTGAGGCTGGGTTGGAGTAGATTTTCCATCCCGTCCCCTTAACCCCCACTTTACGTCATTCAGAGCGATAGCGCAGAATCTATTCATTCCATCATACTGAGTGCGGGCGAAGCATCCCAAACTGTGCAGATCAACTCTGCTAATCGGGGATACTTTGCCCGGGCTCAGCATGACATATTTTTAAATTATTTTCTAAAAATTTGCATATCTCAAAAACTACTCTACATTTGTAGAATAAACTCTAACATTGTAGAATATGCAGCTCACCAAAACCGAAGAACAATTGATGGAGATCATCTGGACACGCGAAAAAGCGTTCCTGAAGGATATCATCGACAGTTACCCTGAGCCAAAGCCGGCCGGCACTACCATCGCCACGCTGCTGAAGCGCATGCAGGACAAAAACTTTGTGGCTTACGAAACCTTCGGTAACTCGCGGCAGTACTACCCGCTGGTGAAGAAATCGGCATACTTTTCAAAGGAAGTTGGCGGCATCGTCAAAAACTTTTTCGATAACTCGGCACTACAGTTCGCGTCGTTCTTCACATCATCCAGCAACATGACCCCGGCCGAGCTGGAAGACCTGAAAAAGATCATCGACAAGGAAATAGAAAGGAGGAAGGAATGATGGCGCTTATCAACTTCATCTTATGCTCAGGCCTGCTATTACTGGCTTACCGGGTGTTTTTACAAAACGAGCGGATGTACCGATTCAACCGCTTTTATCTGTTGTTCAGCTTACTGTTCTCAGCTGCGGTGCCTTTTATTACGATAACCACCCATCCCCAATCGTTACCGGTAAGTTACCAGCATGCGGTGGAGCGGGTATTTACATCATCGCAAACTACCGCTACTTCATCGCCCTTGGCACAACATCCGCAGATATTACCCGATGTTGATCCCAACCCTGTTATCACTGCAATCAGCATAATACTTGCGGTTTATGCTTTTGTAACCCTGGTATTACTGGGCCGCTTTATGATCAATCTTTATCGCATCAATCGCAGCATCACCCAAAATCAGCGGATTGAACTGGACGATACGCAACTGGTATTAACCGATGCCAGCGTTATACCCCACAGTTTTTTAAACTACGTATTTGTAAACCGCGATGATTATCCCGACGGCCTGGAGCCACAGATCATTTGCCATGAGCAAGCCCATGTGCGCCAGCGCCACTCGCTGGACGTGCTGCTGGTGGAGATGATGCAGGTACTGTGCTGGTTTAACCCATTCATTCCATTCTATCGCCGGGCCATACAACTTAACCACGAATTTTTAGCCGATGAAGCGGTGATCAGTCAATCCATCTACGATACCATCGATTATCAATACCTGCTGCTGGCTAAGGCCAGCCAGGCCAACAGCATACACCTTGCCAGCCAGTTTAATTATCAAACCACCAAAAAACGTCTAACCATGATGACCAAAAACACCACCTTTGCCAAGGCTATTGGCAAGCAACTACTAATGCTACCCGTTGCCGCATTGGCTGTATTACTGTTCAGCGAAAAAACCGCTGCTACTGTACTGCCTAAAATTTTCCCGACATTAAAGACTGTTGAAGCCCTTACAGCTAAAGTTGATACGCCTAAAGTTGACTTTGTCCGCTTCGCTATACCAAAAGCCATGCGTACAAAGTATTCGGCTACCGACGCGTCTGAAAAAGTGATGAGCGAGTACACGGCTATTCTAAAAAAATATGATATACCGGATGGCAATGGCAAAACCACAGATATATCGGCAACTGATAAAGCCCAATTACACGCGCTGTTCATCCAGATGAGCGTAAAGCAGCAAAACAGGCAGCAATTTCGCTTTACCAAAGCCTTTAAACCTGTTGCCAAAAACACTATAACTACTGAACAGCTAAGCGAATGGCAGCAAGACCCTAAAAAGTTTGGCGTATGGGTAAACGATAAACGCGTTAAAAACGCCGATCTGGCCAACTATAAAGCCGACGATTTCGACAACCTGATGTTCAGTCGCTTAACGCCTGTCGCTATAAAAAACGACGGCTTCCGTTTCCAGGTTAACCTGATGACCAAACCATATTATGCCGAATATTACAAAAAAACCATGGCCAACCAGGAAGACCGCATGGATTACTGGCATATTCAGCGCCGAAAATAAGATCTGTTAAATAATATAATTTGAGAAACGGGCATACGGGAGGCGGGTGCCCGTTTTTTTATTTACTACGATACGTCATTCTGAGAGATAGCGAAGGATCCCCAATAAGCAGAGCGGAATTGCATAGCCGGGGATGTTTCGCTATCGCTCAAACATGACGAGGTGTGTTTGTGATAGCACTTACTTCCCCTGGAACGATTGCCTGAACGCCACCAAAACCTTTAGGTAAACCTCGCGGTCGACTCCGAAAGCGGCAGGATGCTCGGGTTTAACGGGCTTGCCATTTTTATAACGCATAGGGAACAGCGCGATGAAATCACGTATGCTGATCTCGTACCTCAGCCAGGGGTCTGCGCGGTGTATTTCTTCCAGCCGCATTTCGAACAGTGATACGCTTAAAGGGTCGATATTCATTTCGCGTCAAAAATATAAATTAGGGCTGATGGTTGCTAATCATTTATAACCGTAGAGACACGAAGTATCGTGTCTCCCGTATCCAATTAATAAAAGAGACACGAAGTATCGTGTCTCTACGGGTTAACGTAACACCCTTGCTATGCGCTTGCTAATCAAATAATCCTTTTTTAACTTACAGGGAATTATTTGCCATCGCCATGAACGCTCGTCGGTTAAAATACATCCTGCCTGTTATTATCATTATCCTATCTATATGGCAGGCCGATGCCGGCATCATCAGGATCAGCATTACCAGTCGCGCACCGGCATTTAACGGCAAGGAGTTTGGCAAAGTTGGCGCTTATGAAAAGCTCACCGGCAAAGCCTACGGCGAGGTTGACCCTACCCTGCCGCAGAACGCTAAAATAACCGATATCCAATTAGCCCCGCGCAATGCCCGGGGGATGGTAGAGTACAGCACCGATATCTACATCCTGAAACCCATTGACCTAAGCAAAGGCAACCATAAGCTTTTTGCCGAATTGCCTAACCGTGGCGGCAAGCCGTTCGGCGCGTTCAATAAAAGCAAGGGCGGTAACGATCCCGGCGCTTCTGATCAGCCCGATGACGCCTTTTTAATGAGCATGGGCTATACCATCGTTTGGTGTGGCTGGGATGTCTCGGCAGCTACAGGCAATAATAATATCTGTATCAGCGTGCCGGTGGCGGTTAATAAGGATGGCTCGGCTATCACCGGCCTGTCGTACGAGTATATTTCGGTTGATAACGATAAAACCCAGAGTTACAAACTGGCCTACCCTGCCGCCAATTTAAATAAACAAAGCGCTACCCTCACCTGCCGGGCATTATTAAACGACACGCCTCAACCGGTTAACGATTGGGAATTTACCAACGAAAACACCATCCGGTTATTACCCGCGGGTACACCATTTAAAGCCAGCTATATTTACGATTTTGTTTATATCGTTAAAAATCCCAAGGTTGCCGGCTTAGGTTTAGCCGCTACACGCGATGTAATCTCGTTCCTGCGCCATGCCAGGGCCGATGCATCTGGCACTGCCAACCCCTTAGCCGGCGACGTAAGATATACCTACAGCTTTGCTATATCGCAACCGGCGCGTTATATGAACGATTTTCAAACCCTGGGTTTTAACGAGGATGAGCAGGGCCGCCGCGTGTTCGACGGCATTGAAAACTGGCTGGGTGGTGGCAGCGGCGTAGGCATCAATTATCGCTTTGCGCAACCGGGCCGTACCGAACGTAACCGGCAAAACCATTTATATCCCGAGGGCATCTTCCCATTCGCCTACCCGGTGTTAACCGATAAACTGAGCGGCAAGACCGGCGGTCGTATTGCAGGTTATACCAACCCGGCCAATAAGCCAAAGGTGCTGGAGATCAATTCAGCAAACGAGTATTGGGTAAAGGCGGCTTCGCTGCTGCATACCGATCTGCAGGGTAACGACTTGCCCGATCCGGATAATGTCCGCTTTTACCTTGTATCGGGCATGCAGCACGGTAGCGGTAACGGCAACAGCAAGGGCGATGCTCAGCAACTACAAAACCCTACCCGCCCCGAACCTTTGCTTAGGGCCTTGTTTATTGCGCTTGATGAATGGGTGACTAAAGGTATGCCACCACCTGCCAGCAGTGTCCCCCGTCGTGCTAATGGCACAGCCGCCATGGCTAAGGCAAACCCGGGCTATCAAACGGGTGCCGTATCAAAAACCGAACTGGGTTGGCCCGATATCCCCGGTGTTACTTATACCGGGCTGATCACCACCCGTTATTGCCTTGATTTTGGCCCGCAGTTTAAGCAGGGGATCATCAGCCAATATGCTTTGGGAAAGATCAACGCGCCGGTTTATCAAAATTTTGTATCCAGGGTTGATGCCGATGGTAATGAGGTGGCCGGTATCCGCCTGCCACCGGTGGCAGCACCAATTGCCACTTTAACGGGCTGGGGTTTGCGCCGCGAGGGTTTCGGGTTGAATGATGGCGCCGAATCATCCGGGCAAATGATCCCGTTCCGCAAAACCAAAGCCGAGCGGTTGGCTGCCAATGATCCGCGCTTATCCTTAGAAGAACGTTATGGTACGCACGCCAAATATGTGGAGGCTGTAACTAAAGTAGCTAAAGATTTGCAGGCCAAACGCTTGCTGCTTCCCGAAGATGTGGCGAACTATATCCTGGAAGCGGAGGAGAGCGAGGTGTTGAAGTAGCTTAATAACAATATGTCATGCTGAACTTGTTTCAGCACCCCATCACACAGGTCGTTTAAGCAAAACTTAACTATGCAAGTGGGATGCCGAAACAAGTTCGGCATGACATTAGCTTTTAGTATACCACTACCCCAATGACGGGATGGTATTGATGTGGTGGTGCCGAATACTATATCTTCTCCAACTCACCCTTCACAAAGTCCGCCAGTTCGGCCACATAATCGGCGCTGAAATCAAACTTGATACCGGCAGTTTCGTAAATCTCTTTAATGGTTTTGGTATAGCCAAGCTTCAACGCATCAAGATATTGTTGCAGGCCTTTCTCCGGGTTTTCCTTGTAGTTTTTCCAAACGGCAATGGCGCCTAACTGGGCCATGCCATATTCAATGTAATAAAACGGCACCTCGAAGATATGCAGCTGTTTTTGCCATAGGTTTTGCAGGGCATCCGGGCGGTCTTCCCAATCGGCAAAGCCAGCACCGAAGCGGCTGTAGATTTGCACCCAGGCATCGTAGCGCTCCGCATCGGTATGGCCGGGGTTGGTGTAGATCCAGTGCTGAAACTGATCGACCACGGCTACCCAGGGCAGCGTTTTCAGCGCGTCTATCAACTGATCGCGTTTGGCGCGCTTCAGGTCTTCGGCATTATCAAAGTACACATCCCAGTTATCCATCGATATCAACTCCATCGACATGGAAGCTAGTTCAGCCACCTCGGCAGGGGTGTGTTTAAAATCGTTCAGTTCCAGGTCGGCAGTAAGGAAGGTATGTACGGCATGGCCACCCTCGTGTACCATGGTGGTCAAATCGCGGAAGCTGTTGGCCGAATTCATGAAGATGAACGGTGCGCCGGTTTCGGCCAGCGGGTAGTTGTAGCCACCCGGTGCTTTGCCTTTGCGGCTTTCAACATCAAACAGGTGGTTATCCTTCATAATTTCCAAGCGCTCGCCCAGATAGCGACTGATATTGCTAAAGCATTGGATCGATTTTTCAATCAGGTCGTCGCCATTTTTAAATGGCTTCAACGCGGCCTTTCCCGATACATCTACATCCATATCCCATGGTTTCAACGTATCCAGTTTTAAAGCTTCGCGGCGCTTTTCGGCCTGATCGCGTAAAATGGGGACGATCTCTTTTTCAATCGCCTCGTGAAAAGCATAGCAATCCTGCGGCGTATAATCAAAGCGGCCCAGTGCCTGGAACATGTAATCGCGGAAGTTCTCGAAATTAGCATTCAGTGCCAATTTGTGGCGCAGGGCACGCAAGTGATCGAACAATTCGTTCAGCTTATCCTTATCCTGCAGGCGGCGGGCCGTGATGGTTTCCCAGGCGTTCTGGCGTTTGGCGCGGTCGGTATCTTTTAAAATAACAGCGGCCTGCTCCATGGTGTATTCCTTATCGCCAATATGCACCGACATAGAGCCGGTTATCGACTGATACTTCTGCTGCTCCACCTGTATCTCGGTTTGCACCGGGATATTCTCCTCGCGGAACAGTTCTAAAGCTTTGCGCACACCACGCAGGTAGATGAAGTATTTCTCGCCGTCCAATTGATCGGCGTATTCGCTTTCTACCAGCTTTTTGTTCAGTTCGTTGTTGCAGGGGGCAATCTTGGGTTCAACCTCGGTAGCGAAGTACTGGAACTTGGCCAGCAGGTCTTCGCTGGTGGTGTCGCAGGTCATGCGGATATAGCGCCAGGCAAAATCTTCTTCAATGGCGGCTTCCACCTCGCTGCGGTCGCGCATCCATTGCTCCAGTTCTTCAACCGAATGAATTGGGCGGGCTATCAGTTCGTTAAAAAGTGGTTCCAGGCCTTCCCAATTCATTTCAAAGTTAGCCGGCACGTATGTTCTTGGTTTTTTATGGATCATGGTATCAAAATAAAAGTCCGGAAGTCGGATGTCCGAAAGTCCGAAAGATTTGGGAGAAAGGCAAGGGAGCAGGACGGAAAGTGTGAAAGAAATGTCTTGCAATTGACTATCTTGCGATAGCAAACCATAATATGCGAAACTTTCTTATCCTGCTAAAAAAATAGCGATGAGCATACACCCATCGCTACCGTAAATATCTTCCGGACTTCCCGTCTTTCCTGACTTCCGGACTATCCCAATCAATTCATTCTCGTTATCACTACTTCTTCCGGGTTCGAAAGCATCAGTGGCACTTTTTCTACCGTCACAAAGCTTAAGTCCAAACCAAAGCCGCGTTCTTCCGATAAACTCAGGTGCTTCAATTGCTGGTAAACTTTCATCACCATGCTCTCGAAAAACGACAATCCGTGCGAACGCGACAGCACCTTCTCGATCACTACGAAGCGGAAATCGCCCACAATTTTATGCTTGTTTAACGAGGTGTATTTACTCATAATTTCCACTTCTCCCTTTTTCACCAGGTCTTCAACCACCTTGCGGAACAGCAGGTTAATTTGCTGCTCAACCCGGAAACCCAGCTTAAAGTCAACACGGATCACCTTATTCGGCACCAGGAAATCAACCCGGTACTCGCGGGTATATGGCTCGTCCATTACGTCAACATGTACCAGCCAGTATACATCGGCCCGTTTAGGCTGCTTTTGCAGGATAGAGTAAATGATCTTCGATTCAACTTCCGAATCGAAATTGGCGCTGGTGAGGTAAACCAGTTGCGAGGCGTATTTCGGCACGCTCTCATCTTCACTCAGCTCCTGTAAAATACTGAAGTAATCTTCTATCTCCACAAACTTCACAAAGCGGTTGCGGATCTTTCGGGCCGTATGCCAGCACCACATCACGCCAAACAGGAACAGGCCGATGGTTAAAGTAAACCAGCCGCCGTGGATAAACTTAACCAGATTACCGGCAAGGAATGTCCCCTCGATAACGAGATATACCAGCAGGAAAGTCCCTATAATATACGATGGCACCTTACGCCTTTTCAGGAATTTGGATACCAGGATGGTGGTCATCAACATGGCTACGGTAATGCTTAAACCGTAAGCAGCCTCCATTTTTTCTGAACGCTGAAATAAGGCCACTACAATTAAACAGCCGGCGCAAAGTATCCAGTTAATGCTGGGCACATATAATTGTCCTTTTTGCTCGCTTGGGTAATTGATGCGCACCTTTGGCCAAAGGTTAAGGCGCACCGCTTCTGATATCAGCGTAAACGAACCTGAAATTAAGGCCTGGCTTGCAATAACCGCCGCCGCTGTGGCAATGGCCACACCACCATAATAAAACTGCTGCGGTACGATCTGGAAGAATGGATTATATAGGTTCAGATCCATCTTTTGCCCATTATGCTGCATCAGCCAAACGGCCTGCCCCAGGTAGTTAAGCACTAAACAGCTTTTAACATAGATCCAGCTTATACGGATATTGCTGCGGCCACAATGCCCCAGGTCTGAGTACAAAGCTTCGGCTCCGGTGGTACACAGGAAAACCGCGCCCAATATAATAAAGGCTGCGTGGCTGCTGCTGCTGTGTAACAATTGGTAGGCGTAATAAGGGTTTAGCGCTTTAAAAACAACCGGCATCTTGGCAATATAGCTGATGCCTAAAATACCCATCATGGTAAACCACAAGAACATAATAGGCCCAAAAGCCTTGCCCACCAGCGATGTACCGAATTGCTGTATAATGAACAGGATAGTAATGATGGCCGCCACTATCCAAACCGTAGGGATATTAGGATAAAGTGGTTCTAAACCTTCAATAGCTGATGAAATGGTGATGGGCGGGGTAATGATACCATCGGCCAGCAGGGCGCAGCCGCCTATTACTGCCGGTACAATCAGCCACTTGGCCTTTCGGCGCACCAGCGAGAAGAGTGAGAAAATGCCCCCCTCGCCCTTGTTATCGGCCCGAAGGGTAATAACAACGTATTTAAGGGTGGTTTGCATCGTGAGCGTCCAGAATACAAGGGAGACGCCGCCGAGAACGAGGGTTTCGTTTATGGTATGGTTGCCAACAATCGCTTTAAATACATATAGGGGCGATGTACCGATATCACCGTAGATGATACCTAAACTGATCAGAAGCCCCGCAACGGACAGCTTCTGTAAATCTTTATGTTGTGACACTTTATTAAATTAATAGCGGTTGCAAAAGTATTAAAAATGTTAATGGATAACCTAAATATTTATATCACGTATAAATAATTGTGAAAATCACACTAAGGATATTACAATTAATGTTAAAAATTGTTAAATTCATATATTAAATAACTGTGTATTATAAAAGATGCAAGGGTTAATTCCTACTTTTGCATTTAGAAACCCAGATATGAGGAGAAGCTATACTAAAATTTATTCGCGTATATTATTGCTTGCAGTAGCTATGCTGATGAGTTTTTCTATTGTAGCCAACTCGCAGATTCAAAAAACCGATACCACTTATCTGCATCTTAACCGCTTAAAAAAGGATAAAAACGTGTTGAAGAACTTCCACGTTAACCTGCCGGTTATTAAAACCTATGGCAGCCTGCCGGCAAAAACCGTGGTTACGTCATCGCCTGATGATAAGCTGCTGACCAATGTGCAGGTTTACCCCAACCCGGTTACCGACCAGATCAATCTGAAATATACCATCTCACGCCCATCAAACGTAAACATTAAAATTATGGATGTATTGGGTAACGAAGTGGTAACCCTTTTCTCGCAGCATGTTGATAAAGGCGGCGAACAGAAGTTTACCTCCAGCATCTCTAACAAAATGAACAGTGGCTTCTACTTTGTGCGCATTGTAGTTGGTACCGAGTCTGCCATCAGGCGGATCTCTATTCTGTAAGGTATATCTCCACTCTCATAATTCCCCGTCATCCTGAGCGATAACGAAGAATCCCAAACTATACATTTCCGATCTGCAAATTGGGGATGCTTTGCTATGCTCAGCATGACGGGAAGAGTAAAATTCTTCGCTATTGCTCAGGATGACGGTATTTTCAGGTAATAAAAACGAGGCCGGATAGCTTTTACACTATCCGGCCCTCACAGTCAACCATCAAAAAAGGAATCTATAATGAACACCTGAACTTTAAAGGTGTGATATCGTAACGGTTTTTAAATAGCCTGATGAACGAGCTTGGGCATTCGAAGCCGACAAGGTTAACGATCTCGTTAATGGGGTAATCGGTGGTCTTCAACAGTAACTTGGCCCTTTGCAGCCGGGTTTGCATTAAAAACTGGTGCGGCGATTGGTGAAAGGCCTGCTTAAACGTGCGCAGCAGGTGATTTACCGAAAGGCAGGCATGATCGGCCAGTTCTTCCAGGCTGATGTTTTGATTAAAATTACTCAGCAGGTATTCCTTGGCCAGGTTAAGTCGGCGTAAGATCTCTACCTTGGTGCTGCGGTTCAAAAACTTCAGCGAGTCTATCTTTTTGTAGATCTCCTTATCGTAAATAGTATAATAGTTCAGCAGGCAATGGTGCATGTACTCGTTGATCAGGATCTCGTTGCTGGCGCCTTTATCCATATAATTTTTCAGGTGCTGAACATTGAAGCGGATATCGCCTTTAAAGGGATATAGTGTTTCGCTGAAATCATATTCGTGCACACGGCTGCTGGTACGGTCAAGCAATTTGCGTTCGTTCAGTTGCCAGCTGTTGGTAAAATCCTGCAGAAAGCCCTGGTCAAAACCCATCGAGAACGACTCGACCGGGCTGGCCGAATCTATCTTGCTGGTATACTGGGTGCCTTTGTTCAATATCAAAAACTGGTCGGGGTATAAAGTCAGTTTCCGACGACCGATATTATATTCTTCATCACCGCTAAATACAAAGCGGATGTTAAAATCGTTGGTATATTGTGTTTGTTGCTTATGGCTGGTGGTATCGCTCCAAATGGTGTTGTTGTTGCGAAGTGTTTTACTGTATTTCATAGCGGTACAGGTTAAAGGTCATCGTTATAGTTCCGTTCCTCAAGTAACATAAAGCGGTTGTCGTTATGGTCGCAAAACTCGGCTGCCAGTCCTACGGGTACATAATGCGGCTCTTTTGTAAAGATCAATCCTTCGGCTTTCAGCGAGTGGTAATCCTTCAGGCAGTCATCAGTACTTAGTATCACGTAGTTCTTATGGTTTCTGTACTCCCTTCTATCGCTTATGGCTACCTGCACATCGCCATTTGCACTTTGCAGCAGGGTGGCACCCGCGTGCTCGTACAATTGCACATTATCGGCAACTTTAAACTTTAATTTTTCAGTAAAAAACCTGATCTGCTCTTCCATATCCCCGGTAAAAAACGGAATATACTTTATCCTCATACTTTAAATACTACCCGCGTTATTGTAAAAAAGGTAAAAAATTGATCTGCTTCAAAATGCTCCGGAAGCGGCATTCTGACATCTGCAGTAGTTACAATATCGATCAGTTAAAGTATTGAATTGTATATTCCAAATTTAGACTATCAATTTAGTAGTGTTATCCCCCCGATAGGGGGATTTATTTTATTTTAACACTTTTTAACATTTTATGCAGGCATGCTCAAACAATAAGCCTTCCCATCCATCGTTGTGAAAATCAAATAGTTACCAACAACCGCTGGCGTGCTAAAAACCGAGCCTAAGGCCAGCATAGATAACCATTGACCGTTAGGCTTTGTCATGATCTCGATAAAGTCGTCGCGACGGCTATCGTCCTCTTTAAAATAATTCAGGCGCTTGCTTAAATAGGCATCGGTAAGGAATGTCCATTTGATGTTGCCGGTTTTATAATCCAATGCCAGCATCTTGCCGATCAGCGTGCCGAAGTACATATTTTGCCCGCTAAAGGCGTTGCCGCCGAAGATGTTGAACTTTACATTGATCTTCCATTTGTCGCGGCCCGTCTCGGGGTCCATAGCGTGCATCTCCATATCATCTGACGTGCCGACATATAACACCGAGTCTTTAATAACCGGCGGCGCCATGGCCCATCCCCGGGGAAACTGGCGGTTCCAGATGGCATATCCTTTCTTTTCGTCAAGCGCGTAAAAGTTATAATCGCGGCTGCCCACAAACACTTTTCCATTAAATACCATCGGGTTGCCCTGCATCTCGCCTTTAGGAAAATACCGCTGGCCGACAGACTTAAACTTCCAGACCAGGGCCCCGGTAATATTATTCAACGCGTACACATACCCATCAAACGAGCCGGCGAACAACATATCGCCATCCAGCGCGGGGGCGGCGTGTACAATATCGCCGGTGGTGTATTTCCATATCAGGGTACCATCGGCCTCGTTAACAGCATAAACGTTTCCATCGCCGCTACCAAAATAAACCCGGCCATCTTTTATTTGTGGCGATGATTGGTAGTAATCGGCAAAGCTGTAGAGCGGATATAGCTTTTCGCCGCCGGTTTTAAACGTCCAGGTGGTTTTGCCGGTAGTTTTATCCAGGCAATACAACAGGCCATCGCCGCTTACAAAAATGAGTTTGTTATTATGGATAGCCGCGGTAGACCGGATCTGCCCCCTGGTTTCAAACTTCCATTTCTGGGAGCCTGTATTTACATCCAGCGCGTAAAAGCTACTGTCCAGGCTGCCGAAATAAACCGCCCCATCGCTTACCACCGGTGATGCCATGATGGCGCTATTAGCCTGAAATTTCCATTTAACGGTGGGTTGCGGGGCTTTATCCTGCGCGGCGGCCGTCAAGCTACAGAGCAGGAATGTGGTGAGGATGTTGAGTGTTTTCATATTCGTTTCGCTAGTTCTCTTATCGCTTTGTTTACTCACCCCGACTACGCTTCGCTGATCCGCCCTCTCTTCGCTGCGCGCAAAGAGGGCGGGAAGACTGCATCTGCGGTGTAGCGATGGGTATAAAACCCATCGCTACGGTCATATGTTCCCTCTTTTGCCAAAGGCAAGAGAGGGTGGTCGAGCGAAGCAACGACCGGGTGAGTACCCGCCACCTCGGCCCCTTACCCATTCGCCCTTTTCTTCTCATCCTCGGCCCCACCGCTGCGCTTGCGTGCGCCGGCCACCTTATTACTGCCAAACCGATAGGTAAAGGCCAGCGTAGCCACCCGCGACTCGATACCACGCCTGAATGTTTCGCTGTAATTATCGATAGTGGTATTACCTATAAGTTTATTGCTGTACAGTGCATCGGTAATATTCAGTTTCAATGAACCTTTATTGGCCAGGATCAGCCGCTGTATCCCTGCCGAAAACTCTACCACCTGCTTTATCCCCAAATAGCCATACACATTGCGCGATGTATACACGGCATTAAACTCGGCGCTCATTTTTTTAGAAAAGGTGAGGCTGCTGCTGCTGTTGATATCGAAAGCTACCAGCCCACTGTTTAGCGGTGTGTTTGCCAAATTGCCCGAATAGCGGTTATAATAAAAATTCAGGTTATTCTCCACGTTCCACCATTTGGCAGGCTCAACAGGCAGCGAGAAGCTGAGGCCATAGTTATCGTAAGTGGCCAGGTTCAAATCGGTTTGGATGGTTACCCGGTTAAGGGTTTGGTTGGGGATCAGGATGCTGGTAATGTTATCGGTAGTTTTGCTGTAGCTGGCCGTAACATTATACTTTTGTTTATAGGTATAACTTAGCTGCGCCTGGTAGGTTAACTGCGGCTTCAGGTAAGGATTACCCTCTACGTAGGTGCTTGGGTCGAGATAAAACTTGAACGGGTTTAGCTGCTTGTAAGTTGGTCTGTCAATACGGCGACTGATGGACAGGTTCAACTCGTTCTGCTCGTTAATTTTATCGTTGATGAACATGCTGGGGAACAACTGCACATAGCTGTTTTTAAACCTGGTTTGGGTAGCTATCTGGTTGCCCCTGGCATTGGTTTGCTCGGCGCGCATGCCAAACTGTACCTTATACTTGCTGAAGCTTTTGTTGTAGCTCAGGTAAGCGGCGTTGATATTCTCGTCGTAAATAAAGTGGTTGCTTTGGGTGCTGTCGTATTTGGCTACATTGCTAACGATGTTGTAAAAGGTCAGGTCGTTATCAGCACGCACGTAGCTGGTTTTTATGCCCATCTCCAGTTTCTGCTTGTGCTTCATCGGTACTACGTAATCGGCTTTTACCGAGTAGATATCCAACTGGCCTAACTGATAATCCTTCAGCAATTGCGCTGGCTTCTGTAGTGTGTTGTCCAGGTTAAAGTATTCGGTATCGTAGTTCTGCTCCACGTTGCTGCCGTAATGGGCATAATCAAAGTCCGATGTTAGCTCGCGCCCGCTGGTATCGGCCGTATGTTTAAAATTTACGTTGGCGGTAAAGTTTTTTGCGCGGGCATGGTTATGCGCGCCGGTGGTAAAGTACGATGTGTTTTGCAAGGCGGCGTTCTGCACATCCGAGAAATTGTTTACCGTAGTATTCAATCCCGTGGTATTACCGGTAAACACTACACCAATGGTAGTTTTAGGCGATGTAAAGAAATCGGCCCCAACCTTACCCAAATTACTTTCAACCGGGAACTTTAAATAGTTATCCTGCTGATACGCGCCATTTACCGCGCCGTTGGTATAAAACTCGCGCTCCAGCGCAAGGTGGTTAAAGCTGGTGCGGTAGGCATAATTATAATTACCGAACACGTTCACCTTGCTGTTACGATAATTAAGATTGATACCCGCGTTTGATTTGGCGTATACCCCCTGCCCCGCATTCAACGCCAGCGAACCGTTGGTGCCGTAGCGCTGGTCTTTTTTTAGTTTGATGTTGATGATACCCGAACTACCCGCCGCGTCGAATTTGGATGACGGGTTGGTGATCAGTTCTATCTTATCAATGGCGTTGGCAGGCGTGCTGCGCAGCAGATTGGCCAGATCGGTGGCGCCAAGATAAGTAGGCTTGCCGTCCATCATTACCATAACGCCCTGCTTACCTTTCATGCTGATCTGGTCGTTTTGATTGATCAGTACCCCCGGCGACCTCGACAAAACATCCAGCGCGGTACTGCCGGCACTGGCGATGCTGTTACTTACATTCACCACTACCTTATCCACCTGCCGTTCAATAAATGGTTTCTTCTCTAATACGGTAACTTCCTTCAGGGCTGATGCATCGGCAGTAAGGGCGATATCGTTCAACTTAACTGCGTTATGCGCCTCATCCAATACAAACAAGGGCGATTTGGCCTTCTTGAAACCCACATTGCTTACACTCAACAGGTACCTGCCATATTTGATCAATTCAAAAGCGGCCGAGCCATCCTTATCGCTGATATTGACCTTCACCAGCGATGAATCTTTGGCGTTCAGCAGCGAAACAGTGGCCCCATCTATGGGTTTCTGTTTATCATCTATAATATGTGTGTTGATGGTTCCTGTTTGCGACAGGGCTATCTGGCAGGTAAAAAGCAGGAGCAGAAAAGTAAAAGTGTAACGCATGCGACAATAGTTAATTGATATATCAAATATAAATCAACTACCGGTATAGTTTTACACCCTTATGGGGGGATTTTGCGAATGTGCAAATGCGTGGATATGCAAATGTGCAGATGATGAATTAATGTGCAAATATGCAGATGTGCGAATGTGCGAATGAACCAATTCTATCCATTTGCATATTTGCACATACGCACATCTGCACATTAGATAAGCTTATTCTCCTTCGCCGTCTTAATCGCGTCGGCGCGGGAGTTTACATCCAGCTTCAGGTAGATGTTTTTGATGTGGCTGCGTACCGTTTCCAAATCAATAAACAATTCCTTGGCTATCTGGCTGCGGCTTTTGCCTTCAACCACCAGTTCCAGGATCTGGGTTTCGCGTTTGGATAGCGGCGAATCCTGGTTCTTCATGAACGACGAGATCACCATGCGGGCAATGTTCACGCTCATGGGGCCGCCGCCTTCTTTTACCTCTTTTATCGATTCGATGATCTTCACCGCAGGCGTACCTTTTGTCAGGTAGCCCGATGCGCCATTAGCCAACGCGTCGAAGATCTGTTTTTGCGATTCGTAAACCGTTAAGATCAGCACATAGCAATGGGGCAAAATCTTTTTGATCTTGGGCAAGGCTTCGATACCGTTGGTGCCGGGCAGTTCAATATCCAGCAAGATCACATCGGGGCGGTCGGCGGCTAAATGGTTGGCGGCTTCGTCATAACTGGCGTAGGCGTTCACCACCTCGTATCCATCGGTATTCCCGATCAGAAAGGTGTAGCCGGTGCGGATGGTCTCGTCATCCTCAATAATCACAATTTTTATGTCGCGTTCCATTTCCATCAAATATACGGTTTGTATCAGGCCCTTTTAGTTATCCTGAAGGTTAATTCGGTTACAGCGCCCTGGCCTTTTTCCGACAGGCAATTGATCTGCCCGTCTATACGCTTGGCCCGGGCCTTTATATTGTTAATGCCGTGGCCTTTTTTATTGGTACCGGGGTCAAAGCCAATGCCGTCATCGCTTACGCGGATGGTAGCCTCATCCTTATCATTCTGCGTAAATTCCACCTTTACATGGTGTGCCTCGGCATGTTTCAGCGAGTTGTTAAGCAACTCTTTAAATATCATGGTGATATTGCGGCTATATTCCATCGGCAGTTTTATGGCCGATAGTTCCTCGCTGATGCCATCGAAGCGAAACTCTACATGGGTATCTTCAAATATCTCGATCCCGGTTTCCTTAATGTGGTTCAACACCTCGTAAAGGTTATCACTTTTCGGATCCATGGCCCAAAGAATATCGCGCGTACCGTTATATAGTGCCGATGCGTTCTGTTTGATCTGCAATACCAGCTTCTTCTGCTCAGGTTCGTCCTTAGCCAGTTTGGCGTCAAGGATATCGGACAGTACCGTAATACGCGTCAACTTATTGCCCAGGTCATCGTGAAAATCCTCGGCAGTTTGCTGACGGATCTTTAGCTTTTCTTCACGCTTCATGGCTTCCAGCGCGCGCTCTTGTTTTATTTTACGCTGATGCAGGATGTTTTGTATCAGCACCCCAATAAATATCAGGAACAGTATCACCCCCAACTGGAAAATATAGGTGCGATAGAACGGCGGCGTGATCTCGAAACTGAATGTCGCCGTATTTTTTGATACCTGTCCGTCGCCACCAATGGCCCTCACCTCGAAGGTGTAATGCCCGGGGGGCAGCGATGGGTAATCTACCATATCATTTTTTACCGGGGCGCAAAATTTATCGTCCAACCCGTTTAAGCGGTATTGATAGGTTACGCTTTCCGGGCTTTTCAGGAATACGCCCAAAAATGCGATAGCCAGGTGATTTTGCCCGGATGACAACACTAAACGGTCGGTTGCCTTTGGGTTGGTAATGATGGTAGACTTTGAATTATCCTGCCCGAACAATTTGATGGCATTAATGATAATATGCGGCGCCGGCCCTGTTGTTGTGGGTAGCGCGGTATTGTAAACGGTAAGTCCCTTAGTGGTACCAAGGATCATTTTATTATTGTTATAAATGATAGCGTTCTGGTTCGATTCGACAATGCGGTCTTTCGATTCGCCGGTGCTGATGACTTCGATATCCAGGCTACGGGTATTTAATTTAAACCGGCTTACCCCACGCCCCGTACCTGCCCAAACCAGGTCGTGATCATCGACAGCCAAACTGTAAATGGCGTTGGCCTTCAGGCCGCCCTGCACCTGGTATTTGCGCATACGGCCGGTTGAGCGCTCCCATATATAAAGCCCGTCGTCGTCGGTACCTATCAGCACCAGGTTTTTGTACTTTATCATGCACAAGATGGTGGTTGTGCCCAGCCGCCCTATTTTAAAATCGGGTACCAATTTTTTATTAACCACCAGCGCCACGCCCTCCTGCGTACCCACCAGCATACTATCCTTCCCCAATGGCAGCAACGACGACGAGAAGATATTAAGCCCCACCGACTGCATCACATGTTGCTGATCGTAATAATACGGCCCCGATGGGGTAGCAAACCAAAGCTGGCCTTCCGAATCCTCCCTGATACTGGTTACCGAATTGCGGTCGGTACCCTTTACCATCTTAAACTGCCTGCCATCATACTGCCAGATCCCGCCCAGGCTGGTACCTACCCAAACCAGGCCGTTGCGATCTTTATACAGGCACTCTACCTTGCGCGAGTTGGGCATATCAGCCGGCAGCCATAAGGTTTCTATCGTTTTCCCATTATACCGGGCTATGCCGCCGCCATCAATGCCTAATAACACATTTTGCTGTTGGTCAAACCCTAAACCCATCACAATAGGGCTTTCCTTGGCCTTGTCTGATTGGGTATAGATCACATAATCGTCCCCATCGTACCGGTAAAGGCCGTTGCCCTGGGTGCCCAGCCAAAGATTATCGTCGCTATCTCGATAAATATCGGATACCGAGGCATCACTAAAACCATTATGCGAATCGAAGGCGATCAGCTTATCGCCATCAATACAATACGCCCCGCCGGTGGTGCCTATCCAGATCTTGCCGGCGGCATCCTGCTCCATGGTTAAAAAGCCCTTATGAACGTCTTTTAGCAATTCGGTAGCGTATGATGTAATGGTATTATTTTCGATAGTGAAGAGGTACCGGTAACTCTGCAGGAAAATACGGTTAGCGTTAAGTTTATCGAATACGATCTTTACGCCGTAAATATCCTGCATTTCCTTAGGCAGCAGTACAACACTTTGCCACGTTCCCCCTTTTAGGGTGTATAGGCCCATCCCGCTCACAAAAGCAAAAAGCTGGCCCTGCCCGTTAGCCTTAACTGTAGTTACCGAATTGGGCATACCGTTTATGGTTTGTAGCACCACCCGGTTACCCACCACCTTAAACAGGTGGTTATACATAATACCCCATACCGTGCCCGATGCATCCTGCGTAAGGCGCGATACCCAGATCTCTTTAAGCCCTGCAGGCGGCGTAATATTATATAGCTTTTGATTTTTCAGGCATGCCAGCCCCCTGTTAGTGCCAAACCAAACCGTGCCCTGCTTATCGCAAAAAACCGAACTTACAAAGTTGTTGATCAGCCCGCTGGCTTTAGATACGCCGTAAAAATCCATCCCATCATACCGGCAGGCACCGCCAAGCGTACCCATCCATATGCGGTGGTTATTATCCTGGTATATCCGGTTAACCTGCGATTGGATCAGCCCGTTCTCGATATCGTAATGCGTAAACGTATATCGTTGCGCGTGCGCGGGTAATTTGCAAAGCAGTAATATACAGGCCGATAGTGCAAAAGCTAAAAAATGCCGCGATATGTGTAGTGATATTCTCTTCAATTTTATATGTATATAAACTTGCGGCAATAGTTAATTTCCCAATTCAAAATAAAGCTAATTTAAAAATAAAAAAAATCACCCGAATGGGGTGATTAATGTTACCTCTTATTTCGAAGAGGCTTTTAGTTCCCTCCCTGGGGAGGGGTGTAATCGGTTGTGTGGTGGCAGGGAGGGGTTTATACGATATTGCATTGCGGCTAAACTCCTCCCTACCCCATCCCCGTGGGAGGGAATCGCACACGGCCTGCGCTTTTACCTTACCTCCCCACCTTTCCTGTACTCGCGGTTACATCCGGCATAGCTTCGGCCTTTGGTTTTACATCTTCAAAAAAGCGGCACACCTGGGTTATCTTCCACTCCTTGTTTTCGTTCTTTTCAAGGGTAATGTAGTTGTGCTGGGTAAATTCGTTGTATTTAAAATCAACCTTGGCAATTACAATAGCGTCGCTTTTATCCAGCACCTCGTATTTCGATTCACAATTTTGATGGGTAGCGCCATCAGCCTTCATCTGCGCTATCAATCCTTCTCTATTGTGTACCAATACTACATCGGCGCGTGGAATTTTCACGCTGGCGTCATCGCTTAATACTTTGTCCAGTTTTTTGGCATTGCCGTTCATGCAGCCATCAATATAATTATTAATTACGTCCTTATAGCTGGGGGCTATACCATCTGTAGCGTAGCTTGTGTTTACTGCGGCCGACAATCCTAAGACTATGCATGCCATAAAAAATTTGTTTCTCATGATCTTGTGATATTTTTAACCAAATATCCGCCGCATAATTTCCTGCAGATATGCTGATTACACCACCCGATATGCCGTTTACACTAATAAATATCCCCCTAAACGGGGTATGCGGATAATGCGCGTTTTGTGTTAAATTTGAGTTAAGGAGCCTCCCCTAAATCCTCTCCTTTGGAGAAGATTTAGAAATTCTTAGAAGCCCCTCTCCCCCGGAGAGGGGTTGGGGTGAGGCTTTAAACATTAATCTAATATTAACGCCATGAAGTACTTCTGTTTATTAGCCGCTCTTTTTCTGCTGGCAGCATTTACTCCAATTGTGCAGCAGGATACCTTTAAGCCACTACACCAGTTAACCGGAGGAACCTGGAAAATGAAAAGCGCCAAAGGCTATTATATCTGCGAGCAATGGCGAAAGACCAACGATACCGAACTGAGCGGTCGCGGCTTCCGCGTGTCAGGTACGGATACCACCGTTGAAGAAAACGTACAACTGACCATGAAAGACGGTTATATCTTTTATATCCCTACCGTTAACGGGCAAAACGAGGGCAAGCCGGTGCCCTTTAAACTGATATCATCATACAAGGGCGTGTATACCTTCAGCAATCCCGATCACGATTACCCACAGGTGGTGGCCTATCAGTTTGTCAGCAAAGATTCGATAAACGCCTGGATAGATGGCAATATACAAGGCAACCGCAAACGGGTTGACTTTCACTACAAACGGATGAATTAAGTCCTGCTTATTTTTTATGGATGCTTGAATAGTACTGATATCATCCCTGCTTAGGGGTAATTTTGGCCGCGCTATGGTCTGGTAATTCTACAGCATTAAACCTAAAAGCAATATACGGGTATATTTGGGGAATTTGGTCGGCATACCTGGCGAGGTTTAACCACATAGATAAACAGCCGCCGCTTATTTAATTAAAAATTAATGCAAACCTTTACGTGGGAATAGCTTCTATCGATACAAAAAGCGGTTTTACCGATACTTTGGCAATCTTTTTGAACAGGTTTGATAAATTTAGCTAACTAATTAATTAAACATAAAATGAACGGGTTTGGCGGACAAGAAGTGCTACTGATGATGATAGCCGTATTGCTATTCATCGGTGCGAAAAGGATACCTGAACTAATGATCAGGCACGAAGAGAAAAAGAAAAGTATGAACAATACCGGTTACCGGTAAGCAGGCAAAACGAATTTTATTTTAGCACGATCCCATCCGTAGCCGGAATTTTTTCATTCCGAGAGCAGGCTCCCCTAAGCCTGCTTTTTTTGTGCCCGTTACTTTCGCATTTCCAGCACCAGTATTACCGCGCTATTGCTCAGGGCTTCCATATCGGCTTCGTGCAGGTCCCATAGCGCCAGACCATCGCGCTGGTGCATCAGGCGGCCTTGTAGTTCAAAAGCACCGGCTATTACAAAGGCGAAGAACAGACCGCCATCGGGCACAGGATACAGTGCTTCCTCCCGGCCATCAAAACGGGCGATGTGCAATTTGAACGGCAATTGCTTCAGCGATTCCGGTTGCTCGCCCTGCAATACATCAATCAACTGGTTCTGCCTGCCTTCAAACTCAAACTCGTATAATTTAGGTAACAAGGTTGATAATCCCAGCGGATCGGCCCTGAACTCAAGGTACAGGAAATTGATCTGCTCATCGTTGTAAGGGTTATTCAATTCGATGATATTTCCAGCTGGCAGGTAGCGTACCTGCACCTGGCCAACATCCACCGTGCCGGTATGGCCCAGGTCATCCTTCCAATCTACCTCGCCGGTGATGGGGATAATAACCGACCACAACGCGTGTGTAGCAATGTAGCTTACCCTTTGACCTGGCGCATACAGCTCATCGTTCAGCGTAAGCAGCGAACCGAACGGTTTACGGTGCGGGTCTGCATAATCGCCATAGTTAAACGTGCAGCAGCGGGTCAGCTTGCCGGTTTGGGTTACACCGCGCTGATCGGCCAGGTAAATTTGTCCGGGGGTTAGTTTTTGCATGTTAGCTGTTTTTTTAAAGTTAGAAGCCTCACCTAAATCCTCTCCAAAGGAGAGGACTTGCCTTGCAAGTTCTAAAGCCCCTCTCCTTTGGAGAGGGGTTGGGGTGAGGCCACACTGTGGATATTTAAATACGGCTGCAGCTGAAATAATTCGGTCAGCGCTTCTGCATCCTCATCGTTCGGGGTTTCGGTATTGTGGGACGATACCAGCAGATAATTATTTATCGTATCATGCCAGATCAACGGTTCGCTAAAGAAGTTGATGGCCACTACGTGCTTATCCCTGTCGTTAATATCCGAATTGATGATCTCGAACTGAAACGAACGGATCCGTAAAAAGCGGCGGCCCAGCGTATTCAGTATCTCGGGGAGGATACCGCCCAGTTGCTGCACATACCCCGTTACCGATGGCGTTACCATACCAGTAAGCTTTTGCGCGTTGGGGAAATGCTGCAACAGTTGGGCATAGCTGGTATAAGGTGTGCCCGCGCTGAAGTTTTGCGCCTGCATTTTAAACTCCATATAGCTGTCCCCGTGCACCATTTTATCCCAGGGTAAGGCGGCGTTTGGCCTGATGATCTTTCGATAGCAAAGGGTAATGATCCGTTTATTCATTTTTATAAATGTGAAAAGACGCGCAGGGTTTCGGCCCTTAGCGTCTCTGTTTTATTGGGGGATATCGAATTGTAATTAAGCGTTCACTGCAAGGTTGATCGACAGGGCGAAACCATCGGTAGTATTACCGGTTACCGTGGCAATTTCAATACCGGCGGTATCATCACTGAAGATGCCGTCGCTTTTGTTATAAGTATAACCGCTCATGCCCTTGCTGTAGCCGTTCACCGCTACAAGCGCGGTGTTTGCACCTTCAGGGAACGCGATTTGTGTAACTTTTAACGATGTGCCTGACGCGCTGTAAATATGCACATGGATATGCGTAGCCCGGCCGCTGTACCAACCCGGGAAAATGGTGGTAAAGGTTACCGTGCCGGTCGAGTCGGTGGTTTGGCGGCCGCGCAGGAAGTGTACCGATGTATAGTTGGTGCTCTGCATGGTGGTACCGCCATATTCAGAGTAGTTACCGGCCGCGTCGCAATGCCAGATATCTACCAGTAAACCCGACAGCGCGTTACAGTTATTGTTATGGTTCACCACGGTGAGCTTGGCGGTCAGTTTATAACCGGTACGGTCGTCGCGGATATCGCTGCGCACATACGATGCCGGGGTATGGGTGGGGAAAGGGCCTTCGGTTTCGTCGGGCGCTACGGTGCAGCCATTGGTTGTGGTAGCGCCGCCTGTGGTGGTAGTGGTTGTCCCGGTGCTGGTGTCGGTGTTTGATACGCCGTCCTTTTTGCAGGCTATTATTGCCGATGCTGATGCCGCCCCTATCACCAGGCTTTTTAAAAAGTTCTTCCTTTCCATCTTGTTATCTCCTATGCGTTAGTTTTAATTTCAATTAGTTAAACCAAAAGTAACAAGCCGGTTACAGGCACGGAAAAGGGTATCGGTAAATGGAGGGATTGTGTCGATAAAGGGACTTGTTATTCAAAAAAACTTCGTCATTCTGATTATAAAGTACAACCGGGAGTATAAAGGTGGCTATAGCGCGTGTAAACTAACCAAGGGTAGACTCACCCGCCCGTTGCTTCGCCCGGGCACCCTCTCTCGCCTTTGGCGAAAGAGGGGATGAAATAACGTAGTGAGGGGTTTGAAACCCCTCGCTACATTGCCGTACTGCTCCGGCCCTCTTTCCGCGCAGCGAAGAGAGGGCCGACCAGCGTAGCGTAGTCGGGGTGAGTAATCCCGGTAGGCATAGCGGTAATGCATAGTTTGGGATCCTTTGCTATTGCACAGGATGACCCCTCACTGGCTTCAGTCTGTGACTGAAGCCTACGGATAAATTAAAGTCTATGACTTTAGGCATGCGCAAGTCACAGACTTGCAGATATCTTAAGGCTTCAGTCACAGACTGAAGCCAGTACAAGGTTTGAAACCCCTCGCTACATTGCAGCAACTGCTCCTGCCCTCTTTCCGGCGCAGCCGAAGAGAGAGGGCCGACCAGCGTAGCGTAGTCGGGGTGAGTAATCCCGGTAAGCAGAGCGGTAATGCACAGTTTGGGATCCTTCGTTATCGCTCAGAATGACGTTTTGTGTTGATACAAGCGGCAAAACAAAAAAGCCGTGTGCACCTCAGTCCACACGGCTTTAAAAACGATGATGTTGGTTATTAATTTCCTTTGGCAGCCAGCACCCGCTCCAAATCTATCCTGGCCGACTGATAATCATACACTGCCTCCAGGTAGTTTGATTTGGCAGTGGTCAGTCCCAGTTCGGCATCCAGCAGTTCCAGGCGCGATGCTACGCCCCTTTCGTAACGGTACTGGGTAATGCTGTAGCTAAGCGCTGCTGTTTCGGCCACCTTGTTTTGCACTTGTATGCGTTGCGTGGTTTCGGCCAGGTTGGCTACCACCTGCTTCACGCTTACGCGCAGTTGCTCCTGCGCGTTGGTATAGTTCACGGCCGATTGCTCTGCGCCTATCCTTGCCCGGGCTATCTTAGCCTTATTGGCATTGCCCGAGAAAAGCGGGATAGCGAATTGTAAACCCGCGTACGATACCGGCGGCCAGCTGCTGCCACCCCATTTAAAGCCATTGGCCTGGCTTTGCACCTGGTAGGCGCTAATCAGGTTCAGCACCGGCATTTTACCGGCTTTAGCCACATCTACCTCGCTCAGACTAATGGTTTTGTTCAGTTCCAACGCTTTCAGGTCGGGGCGCTGGTGCAGGGCCTCGGTGTAAACACCGCTTTCGTCGGGTAGCACATCGGCCACGTTGTACGATAACGAATCGGTGAGGGTCAACTCGGCCTTTTCTTCCAGCGCCAGCAAAACTTTTAGCTGCTGGCGGCTTACATTAATGGCGTAAGTCAGGCGCATAATATCGGGTTGCAGGTTTTGCAGGTTGGTGTAGGCACGCAGGGTATCCACACGCAGGGCCTTACCCTGTGCCAGCAGCGAGCGCGAATCTTCCAGCGCTTTTTTGTTACGGGTGATGCTTTCCATTTGCAGTTGCAGCCTTTTGGCCAGCACCAGCATACGCAGGTAAACCTGTTTTACGGTGGCGGTTACATCGGCCTCTTTATCGCGGTAAAGCAAAACAGATTGCTGTTCGTACAATTTGGCTTGCTTTAACCCGGCCACAGCCGATGGGTTGTACAGCGATTGTACTAAACCTACCGTCGCGCCCACCTGGTCGTCGCCGCCGAAACGGCTATAGGGTACGGCCTTTGACGTGGTTGGCGCGCCGCTACCCAGTCCGAAGAAAACCGGCTTTTGGAAATAGCGCTGATATTGCCCGGTGATGCCGATGTTAGGCAACAACAGGGCTTTTGATACAATGGTTTGTTGCTGCGCACGGCCAATATTCAGCGAGTCGCTTTTTAATTCGCGGTTATGGGCAACGGCCATTTTAACCGCGTCGTTCATACCCAGGCTAATGCTTTGGGCATGCGTTTTTGATATAGCAAAAACGAGGATGACAAGCACCAGCCATGCCAGCAGGTGCGCGTTATATTGATTTTTCATATGGTTAATTCAACAGGTGAAGCTGTTTGCTCTTCGGGATGGGTGGTGGCCGTTTTATGGCGCATCGCCCTGCTGAAGAAGCTGTAAACAGCCGGGATAACATAAAGGGTAAGGATACCGGCAAACACCAGCCCGCCTACTACCACAATACCCAGCGATTGCCTGCTGCCCGTAGCCACGGCAATGGGCAGTGTACCGAAGATCATGGCCAGCGTGGTCATCAAAATCGGGCGGAAGCGGGAGATGGCGGCGTTGCGCACAGCATCCATTTTGCTTTGGCCTTCTTCTTTGTTCTGGTTGGCAAACTCTACTATCAGGATACCGTTTTTGGTGATCAGACCGATAAGCATAATAATGCCGATCTCGCTAAAGATGTTCATCGTCTGCCCGGTAAACCACAGGCTCAGCACGGCCCCGGTAACGGCCATCGGCACGGTTAACAGGATGATGAACGGATCTATCAAACTTTCAAACTGCGCGGCCAGCACCAAATAGATCAACACAATGGCAAACAGGAACGCGTAGATCAAACTCGAACTGCTTTCGCTAAAATCGCGGCTTTGGCCGGCCAGCGCGGTGCTGAAACCTTTAGGCAATTCTTTGGCGGCTATCTTGTCCATTTCCTGCAAAGCCTCGCCCAAACTAACGCCGGGCGCCGGGGTTGCGTTAATAGTTACCGCGTACGATTGGTTGTAACGGTAAATAGCCGGTGGACTGATTCCCTCTTTCAGGTTCACTAAATTATCCAGCGATACCATCTGGCTATTGCCCGCTTTCAGGAACAGCGAACGCAGATCGTAAGGGGCCGATCGTTCTTTACGGTCTAACTGGCCGATCACTTCGTACTGCCTGTCGTTATAGATAAAGTAGCCGTAACGGCGGCCTGATAGGGCCAGTTGCAGGGTCTTGCCTATTTCCTGTGTCGAGATACCTAACTGGGCGGCACGCTGGCGGTCGATAGAGATGCTGATCTCCGGGCGGTTGATCTTAAAGTCAGGGTCCTGGAAGGTCAGTTTAGGGTTGGTATACACCGCCCCCATCAATTTCGGCATCACGTTGATCAGTTGCTGCAGATCGGGCGCCTTAATTACGTATTGCACGGGTTGGGTGGTTACAAAGCCGCCAATAGTTGGGGTTTGTATCGGGATCACCATTACATTGCGGAATCGTTGCGTAGCCACGGCCAGTTTCTGGTAGATCTGCTGCTGCGTCATTTTGCTTTGGCGCTCTTTAGGATCTTTTAAAAAGATCCACTGAAAACCGCCGTTAACCGGCTGTGCCAAAGTGCCCACGCTGGCCGCTATACCCGAATAGGTGCGCCCGGCATGCAGATCGGGGATGGAATCGTTCACAAAATTGCCTATATCCTTCATGGTACTCTCCATACTTTCGTACGATGTACCCTCGGGGGCTATTACGGCCAAACCGATCATCGAGCGGTCTTCCAGCGGCGCCAGTTCCGACGGCAGCTTAGGCATAATAAAGTATACCAGCCCGAACGACAGGATAAGCAAAGCGAAGCCCAGCCACCTGAATTTGAGGAAGAAGGCCAATGAACGCCCATAGCCATTATTTATGGCCACAAAAAACGGCTCGGTTTTGCGATACAGCCAGTTATGTGCCGATCCGGCTTTTAGCAGGTAGGCGCTCATCATAGGCGATAAGGTTAGCGCCACAAAGGCCGATATCAGTACCGATCCCGATACCACAATGGCAAACTCGCGGAACAGCCGCCCGGTTATCCCGCCAAGGAATAAGATGGGCAAAAACACTGCAGCCAGTGTTACCGTGGTTGATATTACCGCGAAATAGATCTCGTTAGCACCTTTGCGGGCAGCCTCTATCGGGGTCATCCCCTGCTCTATCTTACTGTAGATATTTTCCAGCACCACAATGGCATCATCCACAACCAGGCCGATGGCAAGTACCAAACCTAACAAGGTTAATACGTTGATACTGAAACCCGCTACGTACATGATAAAGAACGCCGAGATGATGGATACCGGGATAGCCACCAGCGGGATAATGGTACTGCGCCAGTCGCGTAAAAAGATGAAGATGATGATGGCCACCAGTCCAAAGGCGATGATCAGGGTTTCCTTTACCTCCGACAGCGAATTACGCACCGGAACGGTAAAATCTTTACCCAAAGCGATATCATATTCTGCCGGAGCGTTCTTTTTGATCTCTTCGAACTTCTTCTTAAAATCTTCTACAATGGCCAGCGAGTTAGCGCCGCGCTGTGGCTGCACGCCTGTACCCACGCCAAAGCTGGCCGTTTTGCCGCTGAACTCGATCATAGCCGTACGCTCGTTTGCCGACGACATTACCGCCGTACCAATATCGCGGAAGCGCACAATAGCCCCATCCTTTTGGCTGATGATCATGTTATTAAAATCGTTCTCGGTAACCAAACGGCCCTGGGTACGCAGGGTAACTTCGTTGTTTTGGCCTTCGATACGGCCACTTGGCAAATCGACGTTCTCGCGCTGTAAAGCGTCTTGTATGTCTGATGGGGTTAATCCGTACGATGCCATTTTAACCGGGTCCATCCTTAAGCGCATGGAGCGTTTGCGGCCGGCATAGCTATCCACCAGCCTAACGCCGGGGATGGATTGCAGGCTTTCTTTAATGTTGATGTTCACAAAATCGGTAACATCTTCCAGGCTTTTGGTCTTGCTTTTTACGGTAAGGAACACCAGGATATCGGGCGGGCCCGATTTTTCTACCACGGTAGGTTCAATATCGGTAGGCAACTGCTGGCGCGATTTGGATACCTTGTCGCGTACATCGTTGGCAGCGGCTTCCAGGTCGGTGCTCAGGTTAAATTCTACGGTGATCATACTCACCTGCTCGCGCGATACCGATGAGATGGCGCGGATCCCGTTGGCTTCGGCAATGGCCTCTTCCAACGGCTTGGTTACCTGCGACGCGATGATATCGGCGCTGGCGCCCGGGTATACGGTAGTGATAGTCACTATCGGCGAATCGGTAACCGGGTACTCCCTGGTACCCAAAAATGTGTAGCCCACGATGCCGAATAATATCAGTAATACCGACATTACACCTGCCAGCACGGGCCGGGATATGCTTGTTTGAGATATAGCACTCATGGTTAATTAGTTTTGAGTTGAATTAATAGTGGCCAGCTGTACAGCCGAGCCGGGGCTAAGGCGCATCAGGTTACTGGTAACCAGGGTATCGCCGGCGGCAAGGCCACTCAGCACCTGCACGTTCCTATCGGTACGCTGACCGGTTTGGATAGGCACCATGGTTGCCTTACCGTTTTTAACCGCGTAAACCGTATAGCCCTGCGACGATGGCATCAGCGCCTGCGATGGCACCATCAGCTGGTTATTGGCCGAATTAAGGGCAATCTTCAGGCGGGCACTCTGGCCGGGCAGCAGTTCATCCTTAGGGTTATCGCTCACAGCGCGGATCAGCAATGTGCGGGTGTTCTGGTCCAGTTTAGACTCGTGTGCTTGCACCACAGCGGTATAAGTTTTGGTGTTCGATTCTACACTGAAACCGATACGGCTGCCTTCGCGCAGGATGGCGGCATATTTTTCGGGCACGGTAAAATCAAGCTTCAGGCGGGTATAATCTTCCAAATTGGTCATTACCGTTTGCGGGGTAACAAACGAGCCGGGGTATACATGGATGATACCGATACGCCCGCTAAACGGCGCGCGGATGCGTGTTTTCTCTATCATTACCTTCAGTTGCTGCACCTGCGCGTCAATCACTTTCAGATTAGTAAAAGTTTGGTCGTAATCCTGCTGGATAACGGCCCGGTGCTGTATCAGGTCTTTAAGGCGCTGCTCGTTCAGGCGGGCAAGTTTTTGTTGTTGAACTAATTGTTCAAGCTGGGCCTGCAGGTCGGCATCATCCAGTTGGAATAATAAAGCACCGGTGCTTACCGTGCTGCCTTCTTTAACATTTACACGTACTACTTTGCGGTTCAGTTCGCTCACAATGTCTACAAACTGGTTGGCTACTAATGTCCCGGTGGCTTCCATTTCGTCTTTAATGGTTTCGGCTTTCAGCACAATGGCATCAACCGGCACACCAACTGGTGCCGCGGCAGCTTTTTGCGCGGGCGGTGTGTTCTTAGCTTCGGTATTGCAGCCTGCCCATACCAAGGTTAGCGCGACAAGACTGATGAGCAATGCACCCTGTATAATAGTTTTTGATTTGATTTGCGTATTCATATATTCATTAATTTAAATATTTCGATATATTATTGATGATGAAGAAAAGCGGCTGCGCTAAAGCGCAGTATTAAACGGGCCGCATCCGGCAGCCGGCTTAATAAGTTGTGATGATTGATTTTTCATATTGATAAATTTAAATATTTCGATATATTATCTATATTTAAGAAAGAGCGGGAATACAAGCTATTTACCCTTTAAACTGGTTAAGGTAACTGATGTATTCGTCCAGCACTTCTTCGTTCAGCGTATATTTAAGGTTACGCCCCTCTTTTTGCGGGATGATCAGGTCGGCATCAGTAAGCTGCTTTACGTGGTGCGAGATGGATGGTTGGGCCAGGGTGACGAAATCATGTATCTCGGTACAGTACAGGCAGTTATTCTTCTTCTTGATCTCCTGCAAAATGCAAACCCGGTTGGGGTCGCTAAGCGCCTTGGATATGCGCTCAAATTTTTTTAAGTCCACAACTATTTCCTTTTCCTGAACAAATGTAAATAGATATATCGAAATTTATCAATGTGTTTTATTTGATGACATGCGGGTGATTTTTGCCATAGTGGTTATTTAACCACAAAGGGCACAAAGGAATGAGAAGCGTATTAACCACAAAGAACACAAAGGCCTATATTAACAAGAAAGTCTTTAGAAAATGAGAACACAAAGCTATTAGAGTTTAATATTAAGATATAAAGGCTTTGTGCTCTTTGTGAAAAACCTTTGTGACCTTTGTGGTTAAATTGCCACCAACACCAAACATTATCACCCCATCAAAAACACCGTCATACTCCTCGATCCATGCGCGCCGATGACCAGTGATTGTTCGATATCAGCAGTTTTGGATGGCCCGGCTATAAACGCGCCGTAGCCATAACTCAGATCAATATTACGCGCGTAGGCCTGATGCATGGTAGGTACAATATCGGCAGCGTTAACTACTACGGCCAAATGCTGGGTAATAAAAGGTAAGGCCCGGTGACCCAACAGTTCCTCGGTAACCCAAACGGCGCCATTCTCGGCCACGCCGAAGTGGGCCTTTAGTACGGCCAGTTCCACATCCTGCAAATGATGGGCGGCAGGTTGCGGGGCGAAAACTTCGGTGGTAATTTCAGCCAGTTCGGGTATCAGGGTGATGATGCGTTGCCCGCCGGTATAATTTTGTTTAACAATAGCCGCTATTTCATCATAGCTGCCTACACGGTAAACCCTACCGCCAATGGTGGTTAGCGTGGTAACAAATTTCTCGGTCGCCTCTACAGGTTCGCCCGTTAAAAAAGCAATATCCGGCATAGGTACACTTTCTGGCTGATTCTGCTTAACCGCGGCGAGTATTTTTTCTCTGCTTGTCATTACTTCGTATCATTTGCTGCGCGTCATTCGCTGCGCTGTCGTTGAGTCATTGTTTTGTTCGTGATTTGCATAACTTCTGGCCTCACCTAAATCCTCTCCAAAGGAGAGGACTTCAGAAGTTTTATCACCCTCTCCTTTGGAGAGGGCAGGGTGAGGCTCCAATCCACATATTTACTTCCTATTCTTCTTATACCACTCCCCGAACGATTCTTTCGGCGGCTCGGGCATATCACGGTTTTTATACCATGGGTTCAGTCCGTTGTTTACAGCAAACGGCGCGTATTTCATTACTATACGGCCCATTTTACCTGCCAGGCGGTATACGGTCGGCGAGTTGAGCGTGGTGGTCATTACCTGCATGCCTACCTTTTTAACGGTGGGCGCGTAGCCTTCTTTCACCAGCACCTGCCGCCATTTATACAGCTGATCGTGGATATCGATCTTCACCGGGCATACGTTTGAGCATGATCCGCATAATGTTGAGGCGAATGGCAGGTCGGCATACTTTTTCATATCCAGGTTAGGTGCCAATATGGAACCTATAGGCCCGGCAACGGCAGTATGGTAACTATGCCCGCCACTACGGCGATAAACAGGGCAGGTATTCATACAGGCCCCGCAACGGATACATTTCAGCGAGTTGCGGAACTCCTCGCGGCCCAATTGTACCGTACGGCCGTTATCAACCAGTACCAGGTGCATCTGCTGCCCCTCGCGCGGTTTTTTAAAGTGGCTTGAGTAGGTAGTGATAGGCTGCCCTGTAGCGCTGCGGGTTAACAAACGTAGAAAAACACTTAGGTGCTTGCGCTGCGGGATGATCTTCTCGATACCCATGCAGGCAATATGCACATTGGCCAGGTGCGCGCCCATATCGGCATTACCTTCGTTGGTGCAAACCACAAACTCGCCCGTTTCGGCAATAGCAAAGTTTACGCCGGTTAAGGCTACTTTACGGGTAAGGAAGGTATCGCGCAGGTGAATACGCGCTGCTTCGGTCAGTTGCTGCGGATCATCCAGTCCGCTTGGTGTCCCCAAATACATGTGGAACAGGTCGCCTATCTCGCCTTTCTTTTTGTGGATACAAGGCAGCACGATATGGCTTGGTGGTTCCTTAGCCAGCTGAACAATACGTTCGCCCAGATCAGAGTCGATCACCTCGATACCGTGTTCGGCCAGGTATTCGTTCAGACCGCACTCCTCAGTCAGCATCGATTTGCTTTTCACCATCTGCGTAACGCCCTCGTCTTTTATCAATTGATGGACGATGCGGTTATGCTCGGCCGCGTCGGCTGCCCAGTGTACGGTGATACCGTTGGCCTGGGCTTGCGCCTCAAACTCTACCAGGTATTTATCAAGGTTTGATAATACATTATGCTTTATTTGCGATGCCGTGTTGCGCAGATCTTCCCATTCGGGCAGTTGGTGCACGGCCTTATCGCGCTTTGCGCGGATGAACCAAAGCGTTTCATCGTGCCAATCGACACGTTTTTCGTCTTTATTAAATATATCCGCCAGTTCGGCGTGGTCTTTACCTTCGGTATGCATGTGTCATTAAGTCATTGCGCTGCGCCGTCATTCGCTACGCTGTCATTAATCCATTTTCATCATTTGCACATCTGCATATTCGCACATCTGCACATTATTCCCCCTTTAGGGGGTTAGGGGGTTGGGCTGCCATTCAATATCTGCGCAATATGCAGCACTTTCACTTTGCTGCCCTTGCGCTTCAGTATGCCTTCCATGTGCATCAGGCAGCTCATATCTACACCGGTAATATATTCGGCGCCGTGTTCCAGGTGGTCGTCTACCCTGTCCTTACCCATTTTGGCCGATACGGCTTCTTCGGCAACGCAAAAGGTACCGCCAAAGCCACAGCATTCATCAATACGGTTAAGGGGGACGATTTCGATACCCTCCACCATGGCCAGCAGGCTGCCCGGTTTAGAGAACGATGGCGCAACCAGTTCGCTCATGCTGCTAATGTGCAAGCCTCGCTGCCCGTGGCAGCTTTGGTGCATCCCCACCTTATGCGGAAATTTAGCCGGCAGGCTTTTCACCTTCAGCACATCGGTTAAGAAGGTGGTCAACTCGTATACGCGGCTGCGCACGTCTTTAGCTTTATCTTCCTGCTTATCATCGTGCAGGTGATCGCGCACGTGCAGCACACAACTGCCCGAGGGCGCTACAATATAATCGAAACCATCAAAATTTTTTATGAACAGTTCGTTACAGCCATGGGTAAGATGCTCGAAACCCGAATTGGCCATTGGCTGGCCGCAGCAGGTCTGGTTGGCGGGATACACTACCTCAACACCCAATTTCTCCAGCAATTGCAGGGTAGCAATGGCTGCACCGGGGTAAAACTGATCGACATAACAGGGGATAAATAACCCAACACGCATTAGCAAACAGATTTTATAAAACGCCTAAATTAGGAGTATCAAATGGTCAATTGATATTCTATCCTTGCAAATGTATAGCATCATATTGGCTAAACTATCCTGTACAGTCGGTTGGTCGTTGGTCTGAATCAGAATTTACAGTATTTCAAAATTTTCAGAATTTTGTTCATCCTTAAATTCTGAAAATCCTGATCCAGACAATTATGGCGTTGCCTGCGGCCCGGGCTATCCGCTCATACTACACAGGGCCTTAGCCACGGGGCCGGTATCCGCTCCTATCCATAACGCGGAGTTGCCGCTAAACTTCTTGACCTGCGTCAAGTTTTCCGGCTTTCGCCCGGCTTATCTTTGTATCATCAATTACAAAGGAGCATAAAATGAAAAAGCCGATAGAGCGTATATACAGCCGCCCCGCCCGTCCGGGTATGGTGGGCGATGGTTTCAGGGTGTTTAACTATTTCCCCGGCGGGGGGATCAGTCAGCAAAGGGTTAGCCCTTTCCTGATGATGGATTTTAACGCCGAGTGCGATTTTGGCGCATCCGACCATATCCGTGGCGTAGATGTGCACCCGCACAAAGGTTTCGAAACCGTTACTATTGCCTACAAAGGCAGCGTGGCCCATCACGATAGCACCGGCAACAGCGGTGTGATCCATCCCGGCGATGTACAGTGGATGACCGCCGGCGCCGGCTTGTTACACAAAGAATACCACGAAGAGAATTTCAGCAAGCGCGGCGGCCCCTTCGAGATGGTGCAGCTTTGGGTAAACCTGCCTGCAAAGGATAAGCTGACCCAGCCAAAATACCAGGCCATTACTGCTGCCGAAATGGGTAAGGTAAACCTGCCCGGCGATGCGGGATTGGTAAATGTCATCGCCGGATCGTTCAATGGCAACAATGGCCCGGCCAGCACCTTCACTCCGGTGAACATGTTTGATATCAAACTGAACGCTGGTGGCGAATTAAGTACCACCATCCCTGCCAGCCACAACACCGTAATACTGGTGGTTGAGGGCAGCATTGAAGTAAATGGCGAAGCCGCCCAATTGCACGACCTGGTACTATTTAAAAATGATGGCGAAGACATCAGCATAAAAGCTACCGAAAACAGCGTACTCCTGCTGTTAAGCGGCGAACCGATAAACGAGCCGATAGCCCAATACGGCCCGTTTGTAATGAATACCAACCGCGAACTGCAGGAGGCTTTTGAAGAGTTTCAATCAGGGAAATTTGGGAGTTTGGATTAAGGATTAGTGGCAATTTAACCACAAAGGTCACAAAGGTTTTCACAAAGATCACAAAGCATTTATAACTTAATAATTAAGCCAGGCTTTGTGGTCTTTGTGCTTTTATTTCTTTGTGACCTTTGTGGTTAAATTGCCACTAATTCTAATTTTTCACCCTGTTCTGCTCGCTATCCGCTCCATTGGCGTTATGCTTACGCTGGCCTTGTATGGCTTTGCCGAAGCGGTAACTGAAGGTTAGCTGGGCGAAGCGGGTATCGCCTACGCTATGATAATTGGCCAGGGTATTGGCCAGGTTATTAATAATACCTCCGTTATCCCAGGTGTAAAAAATATCGTTCAGGGCCAGCTTTACGCTTGTTGAGGTGGATAGCTTTTTGGCTATGGCGGCATCAACCCTATACTTGCGGGCTACTGTAAACTGCGCGCTTTGCAGCTGGCTTTGGTAGCCGCCGGTGGTTTGGATGGTCCAGTCCTTACCGGGTTTAAATTGCAGCATCATCCGGCCGAAGAAGTAGGTACCCTGCGTGTTAAGCCGGCCGGTATAAAAATCGCTGATGGTATGGATATTTTGCACACGGCTGTTCAAACTAAGGTTAAACCATTTAGCAAGATCTACAGGGGCGTCAACCGATATCGTTTTCACTTCGGTACTGCCCAAATTGCCGGGGCGACTGTAATAAATACCGTTTACAATTTCTATCGTTTCGTTCACATCATCAAGCGTTTTACCGTACGATGCGGTGAGGCTGATGTTTTTATAGGAGTAGGTCAACTCGAAATTATTGGTGTATGATGGCCTCAGGAACGGGTTGCCCACATAATAGGTAAACTTATCCAGCGGCGATTGAAAGGGGTTCAGATCCTGGTAATACGGGCGGTCGATACGGCGGCCGTAATCAAGCGTAAGGTTATGATGTCCGGCGCTGTCCAGCTTATATTGCAGGTAAACGGTTGGAAACAGGCTGGTATAATTTCGCCTGAAAGATGAATCGGGCTTTTGCGCGTTACCCAACTGGTGCCCGTCGGATACGGTGTTCTCCAAACGCAAACCTGCCTGGAGCGAGAAGCGCTTGTAATCCTTACTGGCATTTAAATAGGCCGCGTTGATGTTTTCACGATAAAGGAAATGGTTGGTTTTGCCGTAATCGGGCTTGGTAACACCGCCTAAGGTGTAAAAGTAGCCGGCCATATTATCGGTAGTGGTATAGCTGGTCTTTAATCCTGTCGATAGCTTGATGCCGTTCTTTAGCGGCTGGGTATAATCCGTTTTGGCCGAATAGATATCCAAATGTGCGGGCAGGTTGCCGGTCAGCAGGTCCGATCCTTTAACGGTATTATTAGGCAAAAAACTGGTGTTCAAAAATGATTGCACATTGTTGGTATAATAATTCAGGTAATCCACATCCACAGTTAGTTCCTGTCCTTTGGTGGCGTACTCGTGGCGGTAGTTCAGGTTAAGGCCGGCGTTATCAAATTGGCCATCGTCGTTATTATTGGCAACAATGGTGCTATCCAACTTATATTGCGGATTGTAGAAGTTACTGGTATTAATTGTTGGCCTGTGTTGCGGGTTCACCAGGCCGGTAATACCTATACCGATGGTGGTTTTATCCGACAGGTAATAATCGGCGCTTAACCTTGCATTATAGCTTTTGGCCCAGCGACGGATAAAATCGTTCTGAATAAATATAGAATTGATATTTCCCGCCGAATTGGTGAACATGCGGTTGATGTTCAAATTAGTAAAGTTATCGTTGGTGTTATAACTCACATTACCGGTAATGTTCAGCTTATCCTTACGGTAATTAAAATTGCCCGAATTATTGGTGCGCCCATACCGGCCCAGTGAGTAACTAAGATTTACGCTGCCATTAAAGCCCACCACCTTGCTGCGCTTACTGCGGATATTGATCACCCCGCCATTTCCAGCCGCGTCGTATTTGGCGGGCGGATTGGTCATCAGTTCTAACTGATCGATGGTGGATGATGACAGCGAACGCAGGTAATTCTCCAGGTCGGCGCCAGATAGGTAGGTGGGCTTATCGTCGATAAAGATCCTCACGCCTTTGCCGTTCAAACTGATGCCTCCGTTCTGATCGACGACTACCCCCGGCGCTTTTTCCAGCATTTCCATCACGGTCGATCCGGCATTGCTGATATCGGCATCCACATTCACCACCGTGCGGTCTATCTTATGCTCAACCAAAGGCCGCGACGCGCTTACCGATACCTCCTTCAGGGCCGTACCTTTTTGCTGCAGGGCGATAGCGGGTAGCACCATATCCTTATCCAAACTAATCACAGCGGTTTTATACCTGGCGAAGCCGATCATGTTTACCGCTAATTTATAGTTACCCGCTTTTAACCCCGCCAATATGTAACTACCGTCAGGCTCGGCTAACGCGGTTTTTACCAGTACCGAATCGGTGGCACGCGACAGGTAGATGGTAGCGCCATCCAGCGGCTTACCATCGTTACCGGTTACTTTTCCGCTTATTTTAAAACCCGTTTGGGCAAATGCGCATGTTGAGGCAATAATTATCCACGCGGCTATCATAGCCGTTAGCTTTAGTTTCATGTGTCTGGTCAGTTTATTTTTTGTGGTATTTTAATTCATGAGGAATGTTTTACCTGTAACAAGGCCATAGCTATCCCTCCGCGCCTATTAAAAGACGCCTTAAAAGTCATTTCGTTACAATTATTGGTTATTTACTTATTGCTTGATGTATTGTCAATAGTCGTGCTGCTTTCAGTGTGCTTTTCGGTATCGTAGTTATACATCCAGGTCCAGTCGCCTTTTTTGGCTGCCTTAACATATTTGGCGCGGTATTTCTGGTAAACATCTTCGGGCTGTTTTTTATAATTGATGACAAACTCGGTAGTGCTTATCTTAAACGAAAGGTTATCGCGGCTTTTGATCAGGCCGTCTTTTATCATGTCATCAATTATCTCTTCCCTGTTATCACCATATTTCCCGGCCTTGGCTTTGTACTTGTTTTTGTCCTTGTTGTAGTTACTTGTATCCGCGTTATAGGCATTGCTGGGATAAGTGCTGTTATAAGGCGATGCATAGGGTTGCTTTTGCACTGGTGCTACCACGCGCTGTTTGGGGGCAACAGGCAACGCCCGCTTGTTGCTCACCGAATCGCTGGTAGTATTATTCATTAGCTTGCTCAGTTGCCCTAACTGCCCCGATAACTGGTTTAAATTTCCCGACAACTTACCTAAAGCCGCGGTATTGGTGTTCATCTTCTGATTCATTTTGGCCGCGTCGGCATCAATTTTCGATAATACACGATCGATATCTGCCTTGCGCTTTGTCTGTTCATCGGCAGAGAGTGTCTCACCGTTAATTTGTATCGATATTAGCTTACCCTCTACCTGGTTCAGCTGGTACAGAACACCGTTCTCTTTATACAAGTAAGTTGTAAAGTTGGGTTTTGTGATGATCTTCTCCACCCCGTCTTTAAACTGCCCGGGGTTGTAAATGATCATCTGATTAACCGGCGTGGTATCGGCAACAGCAACTTCCTGTGCCGGCGAGTCTGGTGCCGTTATTTCGGCTTCCGGTTTGGCATCAGGCATTGTTTTTTCACTTGCCGGTTTATCTTCTTTAATAACAGATGCAGCAGCATGGCTAATCACTTTTTTAGTGGAATCAACCAGTTTGTTGATCTGCGTCGTGTTTGAAAAGGCGGTGGTGAGCAAGCCGGCCGCCACCAGCCCTATCGTTAGCAGTGTCTTTTCAAATGTATCCAGCGAGTGGTTGCGGTTGGTTACCATGCGCTTCACCCTATCTACCAAATGATTTTTTTGACCGGGGAAAGCCATAGCATAGGCCGGTATGGCTTGCTGGTATTCTTCGCAACTTACCAATGCACGGATATAACTTGTTTTAGCCGCGTTTTGCGCCAGCGCCATATCATCGCAGCAATGTTCACGCTCGGTTTTGATCAGTTGCGATACCCACAACACCGCCGGGTTAAAGAAGAAGACGATCTCGACCAGGTTTTGCAGCAGGTTAACCAAATAATCGCGGCGGCGGATGTGCGCCAGTTCATGCAGTAGGATGGCCTCAACCTGGTCGGGGCTTAAAGCCGCAAGCAAACCAACCGGTATCAGTATCACCGGCTTTAAATGCCCGATCACCATCGGCACCTTGGCCAGTCCCGATTCCAGCAGGCTTATGCTTTGCCTGATACCCATCTTATCCGCCATCCGTTGCAACCATTGTTCCCAATCGGCTGCCACGGCATAAACCTTATTGCGCTTAAGCAGGTAGGTACCCTGCAAACCGGTAGCCAGTTGAATGCAGCGTACACAGATTACCATAAACCAAATGAGTACGATGTTATTATGATGATCATTCAAATAGCCGGCAATGGCAGCCAATACATCAGCCTTATTCTTATCCGCATGACTAATAACCTGCCCGGGCTGATCGATACCCTCTACCCCGCCAGCGTTATTAACCGCATTGCCGGCGCTGTGTACCGCCGTTACAACAGGTTTAGCAGCATGCTGCATTTCCATTGTGAATGTTACCGCGGCAGATATGGCAAACAACACCATCACCCCCACCAGCATATTGTATCGCTTTGCAGCGGTAGACTTGCGGGTAAACACAACGATAAGTCCAGCGGCAGCAGCCAGTACAACGCCCTGCAAAAGGGAGTAAACCAGCGTATTGGATAGCGCGCCGATCAGTTGATCGGTTAGCGCGGAGGTGAGGGTAAATGACATGGTGGTTTATAATTTTAGGTTTTTTTAATTGGCATTATTTATTATCCAGTTCGTCCAGCATCCGGCGGATACCGTCCAGATCTTCCTTCGATGCCTTTTTATTGCCCAGCAATTGCATCACCAGTTTCCCGGCCGATCCCTGGTACACCGAATCGATAAACTTATCGAGCAGATGGTCCTTGGTTTTTTCTTCGGCTTCGGCAACGTGATACACGTGCTTCATCTGGCTTTCGTCGCGTTTCAGGATCCCCTTATCGGTCATGATCTGCATCAGCTTCAGGGTGGTGGTATAGTTCACATCCTTTTGCTTCAGCAATTCATCGTTAACGGCGCGCACAGTAGATGGGCCTTTATCCCACAGTACCTGCAATATTTCCAACTCAGATCTGGTTGGCTCGGGGCGTTTATTTTGATCTTCCATATTGTTCACAAATCAAAGATAGGAATTTTTTCGTACGAAACAAGAGGTAAGTTTATTTTTTTGTGATATAGGCAATTTAACCACAAAGCGCGTAAAGGTTTTCACAAAGAGCACAAAGACTTTATAGCTTCACAACAAGCTTAACTTTGTGCACTTTGTGGTTCTTTCTTTGTGATTAAATTACCACCATCACTATACCATTTTACATCCATTCATCTATTATTAAAAGCATTCATGGCAAAATCCTACAATGCCTTGCACAGATAATACAATACCCCAATTGCCCTACCTAATAAATTTGTTTACGATAAATCTAATTCTGTTAAAATTTTAATGGGAACCTGTTGCTTGCGTACACCCGCACCGTACGTTAAGCCACTATGGTTTGCATGGGCGATAAATACATGTCTGATAATATTACTTTAAAAGGGATCACCTGGAACCATAGCCGCGGCTTTACGCCTATGACGGCCACCGCGCAGCGTTTTAATGAGCTGAACCCCCATGTGAATATCACCTGGGAGAAGCGTTCGCTGCAACAATTTGCCGACCTGTCTATCCAGCAACTGGCCGAACGTTACGACCTGCTGGTGATCGACCACCCATGGGCCGGCTTCGCGGCCAAAACAGGCTCGATACTGGCTTTTGATAAATACCTGTCTGCCGAATTTCTAAAAGATCAGGAACAGAACACCGTGGGGCACTCGTACGAGAGTTATAACTATAACGGCCACCAATGGGCACTGGCTATAGACGCGGCAACGCCCGTGGCTGCAAGCAGGCCCGATCTGTTAGAGCAGCACGGCTTAAACCTGCCTAAAACTTATGATGAACTATTAGCGATGGCCAAGCTTGGCCTGGTGGCATTCCCTGCTATCCCTATCGATTCGTTAATGACCTTTTATACCTTCTGCTGCTCGCTGGGTGAAGACCCCTGCCAGCAGGATGATACAGTAATTAGTGAGGCTACCGGTATTAAGGCATTGCAATTGTACCGCCAACTGGCTAAACATATCGATCAGGCTTGTTTTAACCGCAACCCTATCCAAACGTACGAGGCCATGACTTTAAGCGATGATATTGCTTATTGTCCGTTTGCCTACGGCTATTCCAACTATTCGCGCAATGGCTATGCCCGCAAGCTGCTGCATTTTCATGATATGGTTACGCTTGATGGCGCAAACAATCTGCGCAGTTCGCTTGGTGGTACAGGTTTGGCCGTTTCGGCTAATTGTAAACACATAGATGTGGCTATGCAGTATGCCGAATTTGTAGCATCACCTGCTTGTCAAGCCGGTTTATATACCGATAACGGCGGTCAGCCTGGGCATTTACAGGCCTGGGCGAATGCTAACACCAACGCCATCACCCATAATTATTTTGCCAATACCCTGCCCGCCCTGCAAAGGGCCTATTTAAGGCCGCGCTATTTTGGCCACATGTTTTTCCAGGACCATGCCGGCGATATCGTACGCGATTACCTGATGAACGGCGGCGACGAACGCCAAGTATTACGCGCCATGGATGAGTTGTACCTGCAATCGAAACAAAAAGTACAGGCATGATGAAACCGCTTGAAGGATTGCTGGTACTGGAATTTAGCCAGTTTATGGCCGCGCCCACGGCAGGCCTGCGCCTGGCGGATCTAGGCGCCCGCGTCATCAAAATAGAGCGCCCTGTAAAGGGCGAAGCTGGCCGCCAAATAGCCATCCGTAATATTTTTGTTGACGGCAGCAGCCTGGTTTTCCATACCATCAACCGCAATAAAGAATCGTACGGGGCCGATCTGAAAGACCCCGAAGATCTGGCGCGCGTTAAAAAATTGATTCAGCAAGCCGATGTCATCACCCATAATTTTCGCCCGGGTGTGATGCAAAAGATTGGGCTGGATTATGAAAGCGTAAAAGCTATTAACCCACGCATTATTTATGGCGTGGTAACCGGCTACGGCAATAAAGGCCCATGGGCACTGCGCCCGGGGCAGGACTTGCTGATCCAATCGCTATCAGGCTTAGCTTATTTATCCGATACCGCCGATGCCGGTCCGGTACCCTTCGGGTTGGCCACTGCCGATATGATCTGCGGTGCACATTTTGTGCAAGGCATACTGGCGGCTTTAATTAAACGCGCCAAAACTAATCAGGGCGTACTGGTTGAAGTTAGCCTGCTGGAATCGACCCTCGATCTGCAATTCGAGGTCATCACCACCTACCTAAACGATGGCGGAAAACTCCCGCAGCGCAGCAGCGTAAAAGGGAATGGTCATGCCTACCTGAGCGCCCCTTACGGCATTTATCAAACAAAAGACGCCTACCTCTCGCTGGCCATGGGCGACCTGCATAAAATTGGCCATGCCATTGGTGCCAATCTATCAGGCTATGCCGATAAAGCCAGCTGGTTTGATAACCGCGACGAGATCATAACTCAACTGGCCCAAAACATCAAACATAAAACCACCGCCGAATGGCTGGAACTGTTGGAGGCCGCTGGCATCTGGTGTTCGGAAGTGATGACTTACGAACAAACCCTGCAGCACGAGGGCGTAAAAATTTTAGGCATGCAGCAAAGCGTAACCCTGCCCGATGGCAGCAGCCTGAGTACCACCCGCTGCCCTATCCGTATTAATGGCGAAAAACTATATTCAAACGTGGCCGCCCCTCGGCCCGGTGCACAAACTGAGGCTATTAACCAACAATTTAACCTGATATGAAACCGCTGGAAGATTATTTGATAGTTGATTTCAGCCAATTCCTTTCGGGGCCGTCGGCCAGTTTAAAACTGGCCGATCTGGGCGCGCGCGTTATCAAAATAGAAAAGCCCGGCACAGGGGATATTTGCCGCCACCTGTACACATCAAATGTTATCCTTAACGGCGAATCGTCGGTTTTCCATGCCATTAACCGCAATAAGGAAAGCTTTGCGGCCGATATTAAAAACGATGAAGATAAAGCAGCCATTTGGCAACTGGTCAAAAAAGCCGATGTGGTGATGCACAACTTCCGCCCCGGTGTAATGGAGCGTTTGGGTTTTGATTATGAAAGTGTAAAAGCTGTTAACCCATCAGTAGTTTACGGCGAAATATCCGGCTATGGTAATGAAGGCCCCTGGAAGGACAAACCCGGGCAGGATCTGCTGCTACAATCGCTATCGGGCCTTACCTGGCTAAGCGGCAATGCCGGCGGGCCAACCCCCATGGGCTTATCCATTGTAGATATGTTGGCCGGCAATCATTTGGCGCAGGGTATTTTGGCTTGCCTGCTCCGTAAAACCATCAGCGGCGAGGGTGCGTTGGTGCAAGTGAGTATGCTGGAATCGGCGTTGGATTTCCAGTTCGAGGCCATTACCACTTATTTTTACGACGGCAAACTTCCCGAACGTTCAGAGAAAAACAACGCCCACGCTTATTTAGGCGCGCCTTACGGTATTTACCAAACACAGGATGGCTTTATGGCGCTGGCCATGGGTTCTATCCCACAGTTAGGTCAACTGTTAAGTTGTGATTCGCTATTGGCTTACACTGATGTTGGCCAGGCCTTTCATCAGCGCGATGAGATAAAAGCCATACTGGCCGCGCACCTGCAAACCAATACTACCCAACACTGGCTAAGCATACTGCAAGCAGCCGATATCTGGTGCGCCGAGGTAATGAACTGGGATACCCTGATGCAGCAGGAAGGCTTTAAAGTGCTGGAAATGATACAAGAAGTGCAGATGACCGACGGCTTTAAATACCGCACCACCCGTAGCCCTATCCGTATGGATGGCGAACTGTTTACATCGGTTAAAGGCTCGCCTAAACTGGGACAGGACAACGGGAACATCAATAAGGAGATTAACGCATGAGCGCCGGTACCATCCGCATAGCTGTACGCAAATTCGGGCCTTTTGAAAGTGCCCTGCAAAAGTTTTGGGATGAGTTTTGCGACCACAGCGGCTGCACCCTGAAAGCCGAAATGGTGCCGATGGATCTGGACGACCTGCACAGCAGCATCCTTGAAAACAACGGCCTGAAGAATGGCGATTGGGATATTGCCCACGTAGTAACCGACTGGCTGTACGAGGCCTGGACAAACGGCGCCTTGCTCAACCTGCAACCCTATATCGCCCAAAAACCGCCCGATGATTTTCCTAACGGCTGGAGCAGTTCGTTATTAGGCATGCAGCAATTTGGCGATGCGGTGGCTGGTCTCCCTTTTCATGATGGCCCCGAATGCCTCATCTATCGCCGCGATTTGTTTGAGGACAGCACCGAGATACAAAACTTTCATGAGCAATACGGCCGCCCTTTACAAGTACCCCAAACCTGGGATGACTTTTTAGAGGTAGCCCGCTTTTTTCATCGCCCCGAACAAAATCTATACGGCACCGTATTCGCCGGTTTGCCTGACGGGCATAATACCGTGTTCGATTTCTGCCTGCAATTGTGGACACGCGGCGGTGAATTAACCGCGCCTGATGGCACTGTTAATATCAATACCCCCGCCGCTGCTGAAGGCTTAAACTATTACAAAAACATTTTACGCGATAGGTCGGCTGTGCATCCGGATACCATGCAGTACGAGTCTGTAGCATCGGGAATGGCCTTTGCCCGTGGCGAGGCCGCTATGATGGTGAACTGGTTCGGCTTTGCATCTATGTGCGAGGTGATTGACGAATCGAACGTAAAAACTAAGGTAGATATCGCGCCTATTCCCTGCACGCCGGGCAACAAGTCCGCATCTTTAAACGTGTATTGGACTTATACCATCGGTGCGGGCAGCAAGCACAAGCAACTGGCTTACGATTTTATCCGCTTTGCTACCACCAGTCGCAACGATAAGTTGCTGACGCTTGAAGGCGGCATCGGCTGCCGTATCTCTACCTGGGTAGATGGCGGCATTAACGCCATTATCCCCTATTATCATAAACTGGAGCAATTGCACCAGTCGGCCCGTTCGCTGCCGCAAAAGGGCAACTGGGCGCAAATAGCCAAAATTATTGATGAGGTGGTACTGCAAGCCATCAATACTGATATACCTGCTGCCGACCTGCTGGCAGCCGGACAGGAAAAAATAAACCAGATAGATAAACCAACGCATGGAAATACCTTATAAACCCATATTGCCCAAAAATCCGCCGCCAATTATCATTATTGGCGCGGGCGGTATAGTTGGCGACGCGCATTTGCCGGCCTACCGTAAAGCGGGCTTCAACGTATGGGGTATCACCAACCGCACCCGTGTCCGTGCCGAAAAACTGGCCGCCGAATGGGATATCCCTCATGTATACGATACCATTGATGAAGCCGTAGCTAACGCGCCCGCTAATGCCGTTTACGATATCACTATTATGCCCGATCAGTTTGTGGAAACGCTAAACAAACTACCCGATGGCGCCGGCGTACTGATACAAAAACCCATGGGCGACTACTTTTGGCAAAGCAAGGAGATACTGGAAGTTTGCCGCCGCAAAAACCTGGCGGCAGCTATTAATTGCCAGTTGCGCTTTGCCCCTTTTGTTAGCGCGGCAAGGTACATAATAGAGCAGGGCCTGATTGGCGAGCTTTACGATATGGAAGTGCGCGTTACCCTGCAAACACCCTGGGAACTGTTCCCGCATGTGATTATCCACCCGCGATTGGAGATACAATACCACAGCATCCATTATATCGATCTGATGCGCTCGTTCCTTGGTGATCCGCGCACAGTGATGGCCAAAACGCTGAAGCACCCGGCTAAAACCTTGTCGTCGTCGCGCAGTACCATATTATTTGATTATGGCGATACCATGCACGCGGTCATCAACACCAATCACGACCACGCCTTTGGTCCGCACAATCAGGAGAGCTTTATTAAATGGGAAGGCACCAAAGGCGCTATTAAAGCCCGCATGGGCCTGCTGATGGATTACCCGCATGGCGTGCCCGATAAATTTGAATACTGTATTGTGGAAGAAGGCAAAGCGCCCGAATGGACGGAAGTTAAACTGGAAGGCAGCTGGTTCCCCGATGCGTTTGTGGGTACCATGAGCAGTGTGATGCGCTATAAAAGCGGCGAAAGCGATATATTACATACCAGTGTTGAGGATGTAATAAAAACGATGGCCGTAGTGGAGAGTGCTTATATCAGCAGCGACACAGGCGGGGTTGTGGTGGCGGAAAGGTTTGGTTCTTGATAGTTCCCTCCCTTGGGAGGGGTGCGAGTGGCCAAGAGCGCTGGCAGGGAGGGGTTTGGCGACTATGCTTTAACGTAGCCCCCCCTCCTGCCACTACACAAGTCCGGCACACCCTCCCAAGGGAGAGAACTGGGGAATATTGGTAGCAAAGCCGCGAGTTGACTCACCCGCCCGTTGCTTCGCCGGGCACCCTCTCTTGCCTTTGGCAAAAGAGGGAATAGGTTTATCCAATACTGCTCCTGCCCTCTTTCCGCGTAGCGAAGAAAGGGCCGACAAGCGAAGCGATGTCAGGGTGAGTAAGGACGGTGCAGGGCCGCAAACCCGCGTTAGGGATAGTAGTGGAAAGCCCGCAGCGTGCGGAGGGAATGCGGGGAAGCAAGCGAGGACTTGGAACGGATAGCCCGGGCCGCAGGCAACGCCCATAAAAACCGTAGAGACACGATACTTCGTGTCTCCCATTAACAGAAAAAACACAGTAAAGAGACACGAAGTATCGTGTCTCTACAGATAAAAACACAAGAGCCACAAATATGTGGCTCTACAATAAATAATATAACATGCAATTCAGATCGATATTTTTTGAGGATTACACCCTGGGCGATAAGCGCGTAACCTTTGGGCGCACTATTACCGAAACCGACTTTGTGGTACATGCCGGCCATACCGGCGATTTCTTCCCGCACCATATGGATGCCGAGTGGTGCAAAACGCAGCCCTTTAAACAGCGTATTGCCCACGGCACTATGATCTTCAGCATAGGTATCGGGCTGACGGCATCGGAAATTAACCCCGAAGCGTTTAGCAAGGGTTATGATAAGCTGCGCTTTGTAAAACCGGTGTTTATTGGCGATACCATTCACTCAGAAATTACGATATCGGAAAAGACCGAGGCCAAAAACCCCGAATACGGTACGGTGACCGAGCATGTAGAAATTATTAACCAGCACGGCGAAGTGGTGGTAGTGTGCGATCATTTATTACTGGCAAAAAAGAAAACAACCTAAAACAATATGGCAAACATTAGCAACGCGGCCGACAGCGCCGTTATTGACGAACAGGCACTAAAGGGCAAAACCTTGTTGGTGCCTTTCATTCTGATCTGCTGCCTGTTCTTTTTATGGGGCATGGTGCATAATTTGGATGGCATACTGATCCCCCATTTAAAAAAAGCCTGTCAACTTAATAACGCGCAGTCGACACTGGTAGATACGGCCATTTTCCTGGCCTACTTCCTGATGGCCATCCCGGCAGGTATGCTGCTTAAAAAATGGGGGTACAAAAAAAGTATCATCACCGGGCTTACGCTGGCCGCCATTGGTGCGCTTTTCTTTATCCCCGCGGCCAATGCGGTAAGCTATCTCGCATTTTTGGGATCGCTGTTCATTATTGGTTGCGGCATTGCCATATTGGAGACGGCAGCCAATCCTTACTCTGCCGTATTGGGCGACCCGGCTAAAGCTACAACCCGATTGAATTTAGCAGCTGCCTTTAATGGCGTGGCGGCAATGGTGGGGCCGCTGGTAGGTACCATATTCATCCTATCGGGCAAAGACCTATCGGCCACAGATTTGGCTAAGATGCCATCAGCAGAGCGCTCGGCCTACCTGTTGCACGAGGCCGCATCGGTAAAAGTACCTTATGGTGTATTAGCGGGCGTGCTGGTGTTGGTGGCGTTTTTATTCTGGATAACCAAACTGCCCGAGATCAAAAATGTATCGAAAGAAGAGACCACCGGCGGTAGCTTTTTTGGCACGCTGCGACATAAGCATTTAAAATGGGGGGTTATCGCGCAGTTTTTTTATGTAGGCGCGCAGGTTTGTGTCACCAGTTTCTTTATTAAAATGGCCATACAGGGCGGTGGTTTTGATGAAAAGACCGCGGGTTACTACCTGGCCGTTTACGGTGGCTTTTTTGTGGGCGGTCGCTTTTTAGGCACAGCCCTTTTACAGTTTATTAAAGCGCCTAAATTATTAGCTATCTATTCAGTATTGGCTGCCATACTTTGCCTTGTTGCCATACTGGGGAAGGGCGTTTATGTGGTATATTGCCTGTGGGGTATCGGCTTTTTTATGTCGATTATGTTCCCTACCATATTTGGGTTGGGTATAGATGGTTTGGGCGAAGATACCAAACCGGCATCGTCGTGGATGATCATGTCGATTGTTGGCGGCGCGATCCTGCCTTACGTAATGGGTATGGTGGTAGATATGAGCCACGACAAGATCCAGCCCGGCTACATTATCCCACTCATCTGCTTTTTAGTAGTATTGTACTACGGCGCAAGCGGCTACAAGATCAAAAAACATTTATCGTGATGGAACGCATTATTGCAAAATATTATATAGAAACCCCCTACGAGTTGGAAAAGGCGGCGGCTGTGCTGGCGGGCGAACAATCGTCGGGTACCTTTGTGGCCGTTCCGGGTGAGACAGAGGAGTTGAAGCAGCGCTTTGCCGCAAGGGTAGAAAAGATCACGCCGATGGAATCGGTTAGTGAACCAGCTATCCCCGGTGCTACAGCTAAACCGGGGGCAATGTATCACAGGGCCAATATCGAGGTATCATGGTCGATAGAGAATTTTGGCTATAACCTGCCGGTGATGGTATCTACCCTGCAGGGTAACCTGTACGAGATCACACAGTTTACCGGCCTGAAGCTGATGGATATCGAACTGCCGTCATCGTATGCCGATAATTTCATCGGGCCACGCTTCGGCATTGCCGGATCTAAAAAAAGCGCCGGGGTTGAGGGCAGGCCGATGATCGGTACCATTATTAAACCAAGTATAGGGTTATCGCCTGCAGAAACAGCTGCTTTGGTAAAAACACTGGCCGAAGCCGGGATAGATTTTGTAAAGGATGACGAGTTGCAATCAGCGGCAGCTAACTCTAAATTCGAGGACAGGGTTGATGCCATTATGCGGGTGATTAATGATCACGCCCATAAAACAGGTAAGAAGGTAATGTATGCCTTTAACCTGAGCGATGAGGTGGACAATATGCTGCGCCGCTACGAATACCTGGTGAAAGCCGGCGCCACCTGCGCTATGGTGAGTATCAACAGTGTTGGACTAAGCGGTACTAAAAAAATATGCGACCAGGGCGAACTGGTCATCCACGGGCACCGCAACGGTTGGGGCATGCTGAATCGCCACCCGCTGCTGGGTATCGAGTTCCCTGCTTATCAAAAGATATGGCGGTTGGCCGGCGTAGATCAGTTGCACGTGAACGGCATTGCCAATAAATTCTGGGAGTCGGACGATTCGGTGGTACGGTCGATAGAAGCTTGTCTGAAACCTTTGTTCAATCAGCAAAACCCTATCCCGGTGGTATCGTCAGGCCAGTGGGGCGGGCAGGCTTTCGAGACCTGGCGGCGTACCCAAACTACCGATCTGCTGTATATGGCCGGTGGCGGCATTATGGCCCATCCGGATGGGCCGACTGGTGGCGTTATTGCCCTGCAACAGGCATGGGAAGGCGCGGTGAAAGGCTTAAGCTTAGCACAAACCGCGCAGCAATACCCTGAATTTGGTCACTCGGTTGAAAAATTTGGCAATAAATAAACCAATGGCAAAGCACAACCTTTTACTGGCCTACTACGGCGACGATTTCACCGGCAGCACCGATGCGCTGGAGTTTTTAAGTCGCGCGGGGGTAAAAACCGTGCTTTTTATTGAAGCGCCTACAGTAGCGCAACTGGCCAGGTACAAAGGCCTGCAAGCTATAGGCGTAGCCGGGATGACCCGGGCCATGCCACCCGCCACGATGCAGCATGAATTGGTACATGCCTTTAACGCCCTGAAGAAACTGGGCGCGCCGCATGTGCATTACAAAGTATGCTCCACGTTCGATTCGTCGCCTAATATTGGCAGCATAGGTTGCGCGGCCGATGTGGGGGCGGGTATTTTTCGAGCGCCGTTCATCCCATTACTGGTGGCAGCACCCGTTTTGGGCAGATATTGCCTTTTCGGCAACCTGTATGCCCGCATGGGCATTGGCAGCCAGGGCAGCATTTACCGGCTCGACAGGCACCCATCCATGAGCAAGCACCCATCTACCCCTATGGATGAAGCCGACCTGCGCCTGCACCTGGGTAAACAAACCCAGCAGCAGATTGGGCTGATAGATATAAACACCATCAGCGGCGATGAGACGGCCGCCGAGAATAAACTGGAACAACTAATAGATAATGGCGACGACATTATCCTGTTCGACGCGCTGGAAGATAAGCACCTGCTGCCTATCGGTCAGCTGATAGATCAGTATGCCGACCGTTCGCGTCCGTTGTTCTCTATCGGTTCATCGGGTATCGAGATGGCATTGGGCCAACTGTGGCAGCAACAAGGTATCACCCAAAACAAAACCGATTGGCAGCCCTTGGGAAAGGCAGAAAGTATGCTGGTGGTATCGGGCAGTTGTTCGCCGGTTACGGCCGGACAGATCAGGTACGCGCTTGAGCATGGCTTTGCGGCCATTGCATTAGATACCGTTAGCATGGCCGAAAAGATGGCCTCACACGAAGATGTTTTAGACATGGTTGAAGCCTGTGCCGATGAAGCGACCTTGCACATAACAGCGGGTAAACCGGTTATTGTACATACCAGCCTGGGTACTGATGATAGCCGCGTTGAAGCTACCTACCAGGCCCTATCAAAAACGGGGATGACCCGGCAAGACATTCTTGAAAAAACCGCGCACCTGTATGGGCAGGTGCTGGGCTGGATAGCGCTTGCTGTTGCTAAAAATATTAAACTGCAAAGGCTGATAATTGCCGGCGGCGATACATCAAGCTTTGTGGCGCGTGCCCTGGGTATCGAATCGGTAGAGATGATTGCGCCGGTATCGCCGGGGGCACCACTATGCCGGGCCAGCGCGCCAGGTAGTGCCGTTGATGGCATTGAAGTGAATTTTAAAGGCGGGCAGGTTGGTGCCGAGGATTATTTTTTGAGGGTTTTGAACGGCTGAGTGGCGAGGACTCACCCGGTCCGCGCTTCGCTGGACCACCCTCTCTTGCCTACGGCAAAAGAGGGGATGATTTGCCAGCACAACTCCTGCCCTCTTTCCGCGTAGCGAAGAGAGGGTCGACGAGCGAAGCTACGTCGGGGTGAGTCGAAGCCGGTAGCAGAGCAGCAACCACGCGTTAGGGATTGCAGCGGATACCGGCCTGGTGGCTAAGGCCCGTGCAGTATGAGCGGAAAGCCCGGGCCGGAGGCAACGCCATTGTGATAAGGATAAAAAGAGACCGGGCGTAGAAACCCCTCCCTGCCACCGCACAAGCCAAAACACCCCTCCCAAGGGAGGGAACTGATAATTACTAAGAAGGAAATACAACATATGAAACCAAAAACATTGGGATTGATCCATACCTCGGCAACGCTGATACCGGTATTTCAGCAATTGTGCAAGGAGTACTTGCCGGGCGTGAACACTTTTAACATTGTTGATGATAGCCTGGTGCGCAATATCCGCGAGCGCGGTGAAGTTACACCGGTCATTTATAAACGTGTGGCCGATTATGTAGATTCGGCTATCGATTCGGGGGCCAATTACGTGCTCGTTACCTGCTCATCCATCGGCGCGGCTATTGAAGCAGCGGCGACAAAAGCGAGTGTGCCAGTGCTGCGTGTAGATCAGCCGATGGCCGATCTGGCAGTGCAGACGGGTATGCGTATCGGCGTGATCGCTACGCTTTCCACCACGCTTGAACCTACCAGCGATTTGGTGAAACGCAGCGCGGAAGCAGCAGGTAAATATATTGAGTTAACCGCCAAACTTTGCGATGGCGCTTTTGAAGCCCTGATGAGCGGCGATGCCGCCACACACGATCAGATCGTCGGTGATGCCCTGCGCGAATTAGGCAAGCAGGTAGATGTGATCCTGTTGGCACAGGCCAGCATGGCCCGGGTGGTGGATATATTGAGCGACGAGGACAAGCGCGTGCCGATAGTAGCCAGTCCGCCGAATGCGATTAAGTATATAGCGGGGGTTATTAATAATTAACACCACCATACCGTCATTGCGAGGTACGAAGCGCTCTCTAAGCCTCACCCTACCCTCTCCAGAGGAGAGGGTTCTACAAGCTTTTTAAGTCCTCTCCTTTGGAGAGGATTTAGGTGAGGCCTTTAAGATACGCATAACGGTGGGAAGATTTTAGAAGAATAAAACATGAAACTATTCCGAAAAATATGCCTGGGTGTTAGCATAATGGCATTTATTTGCCTGCTGGCCGGTATTATAGGTAACAGCCCGGTGGTTTGGCAGCCGGCGGCGGTAACAACGGCCATTTTGTTTGCCATTGGCGCGGGCAGCGTGGTTTTCCTGCATAACTACCAGTACACCGCCTGGATCATCGTAGCCGTGGTTGTGGCCATGATCTATCCGCATGCCTTTATCAAATGGGGACCGGTTGATCTGCGCAACAAATGGCTCATCCTGGTGATTGTGCAAATGGTAATGTTTGGGATGGGGATCCAGATGAGTATCCGCGATTTTTCGGGATTGGCCAGTACGGGGAAAGGTGTGCTGATCGGCTTGGCCTGTCACTTTTCGGTAATGCCGCTGATGGGTTTGCTGCTGACCAAAATATTCCACTTCGAGCCGGAAATTGCGGCGGGCATTATCCTCATCGGTTCGTGTAGCAGCGGGCTGGCATCTAACGTAATGGTGTATCTTTCGCGCGCTAATTTGGTGCTATCGGTAACGGTTACGGCCATGGCCACCCTGGCAGCGCCTTTCCTTACCCCATTGCTGATGCGTTTGTTGGCGGGTACACTTATCGAGGTGAAATTTGTGAATATGATGATGGAGATCATCAAAATTGTCATTGTACCTATCGGTGCCGCTTTTGTGCACGATTTTTTGAAGCATGCATCGCCGAAAGGCAAAAAAAACACTGTTGTAATTGCTGTATGTTGCATTGTTTGGTTGGTTTGCCAGGCTTTGTTTTTGTGGGATATCCAGGCCGCTCACCTGCCTGATGCCGCCCTGCAGTCGGCAACGGTATTTAACTTCCTTACCGGGGCGTTTGTGGTTGGCGCGGCTTATCATCTGCTGTACCTGAAAGCGTCAAAGGTTGATGAATATATCCCCTACCTGTCCATGTTCGGCATTGTTTATTTTACTACGGTTACTACGGCCGCGGGCAGGGATAATCTGCTTAATGTGGGCTTGCTGTTATTCCTGGCATCTGTTATTCATAACGGGGCTGGGTACTTTTTCGGTTACTGGCTGAGCCGTATTTTCGGGCTGGACAAAAACTCGGCACGGACGATTGCCTTTGAAGTTGGTTTGCAGAATGGCGGCATGGCATCGGGACTGGCCGGCACTATGGGCAAATTGGCTACGGTTGGTTTGGCGGCGGCGGTATTTAGCCCGTGGATGAATATTTCGGGAAGTATTTTGGCTAACTACTGGCGCAAGCGACGGGTGCAGGATGAAAAAACACCATAACCCCATAGAGACACGATACCTCGTGTCTCACCACTGCAATTTCTTATATGCGTAACAGAGACACGAAGTATCGTGTCTCTACATCGATTCTCCCATCAGGATAAAATCCTACAATATCCTGATAATTCATTATCACAAATACATACATTTATGCAATAGCTTTGAAATATCATCTGTTTCTCTTGCAGATTTTACCCAATTATAAAAAGAATATTATAACACGTTTATATGAGTACTAAAGCCACCTTAGGCGTAATTATTGGCAACCGCGATTTCTTCCCCGACCGTTTGGTGTCCGAAGCACGGGCAGATATCCTGGCACTGTTTAACAAACTTAACCTCAATGCTATTCTATTGGGCGAAGACGAATCGAAGTTGGGCGGCGTAGAGGGCTTTAGAGACGCGAAGCGTTGCGCCGAGCTATTTGGCAGGCACCGCGACGAGATCAGCGGGATACTGGTGATCCTGCCAAACTTCGGCGATGAAATTGGTGTAGCTGAGACCATCAAACTGTCGGGACTGGATGTGCCGGTGCTGATACAAGCTTATCCCGATGACCTTTCGAAACTTGACGTAGCCCGCCGTCGCGATGCCTGGTGCGGGAAGATCTCGGTTTGCAATAACTTATACCAATTCGGCATTAAATATACGCTCACCAGCCAACATGTAATTCACCCTAACCAGCCTGAATTTAGTAAGGAATTAATGGATTTTGTGGCCGTTTGCCGTGTAGTAAAGGGGATGAAGCGGGTGCGCATAGGCGCTGTGGGCGCTCGCCCGGGTGCATTCAACACCGTGCGCTACAGCGAGAAGATCCTGCAGCGCAATGGCATCTCGGTAACCACCGTAGACTTGTCGGAGATCTTAGGCCGGGCCAACCACCTTACCAAAGATCATCCCGAGGTAAAGGAGCATTTGGAAAAAATATTGAACTACGCCCCTATTGGCGGTACGCCGGATGAGGCCATGATACAAATTGCCAAGCTGGATGTGGTGCTTAACCAGTACGTAGAAGAACATCAGTTAGATGCCACCGCCATACAATGCTGGACATCGCTGCAGAAGAACTATGGCTGCAACGTGTGCACCAGCATGAGCATCATGAGCGAGAACATGCTGCCCAGCGCCTGCGAGGTGGATGTTACCGGTACGCTAAGCATGTACGCCATGCAACTGGCATCGGGTTCGCCAAGCGCACTGGTAGACTGGAATAATAATTATGCCGACGATGAGAACAAATGTGTACTGTTCCATTGTGGCAACTGGGCCAAATCATTCCTGCCGGATATCGAGATCAGCAACGCGCCTATCTTGGGCACTACGGTTGGCGTGGAGAATACCTACGGCGCGCTGGATGGCCGCACGCCGGCATCACCGCTTACCTATGGCCGCATCAGTACCGACGACCCTAAGGGCATTATTAAAGTTTACGTTGGCGAGGGCATGCTTACCGATGACGCACTGAACACTTTCGGTAACCGCGCTGTGGCAGAAATACCTGATCTGCAGGGACTGATGCAATACGTTTGCCGCAACGGTTTTGAGCACCACGTGGTAATGAACGCCAGCAAAACTGCCGGTATTTTGAAAGAAGCTTTAGGCAATTACATGGGCTGGGAGGTTTACCAGCATAATTAAAATAGCATGACCGCAGCGGAACTGAAGGCAAAATCGGTAACGTACCGAAAAAATATACTGAAATACATTGTGGGCGCCAAAGCCGGGCATACGGGCGGCAGTCTGTCTTGTATCGATATCCTGAACGTACTGTACAACGGGGTGATGAACGTATCGCCCAGGAACTTCACCTCGCCAGATCGTGACCGTTATATCCAAAGCAAAGGCCACTGTGTGGAAGCCTTGTTTGTTACGCTGGCCGATAAGGGTTTCTTCCCCGAAAGCGACCTGGAAACCTTGTGCAAATATCAATCGCATTATATCGGTCATCCTACAAAAAAAGTACACGGCGTTGAACAGAATACCGGGGCGTTGGGTCATGGCTTGCCGATAGCGGTGGGTACTGCCCTTGCCGCAAAAATGGATGATAAAGACTTTAAAGTTTATACCCTTTTGGGCGATGGCGAACTGCCCGAGGGCAGCAATTGGGAAGCAGCATTGACCGCCGCCCATTATAAGCTGGATAACCTGTGCGCCATAATAGATAACAACAAACTGCAAATAACCGGCACCAACGCCGAGGTATGCAACACCGACCCGATAGACGGCAAGTTTGAGACCTTTGGCTGGGCTGTGCGCGAGGTTGATGGCCACGATGTGCAGGCGCTGATGGATGTTTTTGCCGCTATGCCCTTTGAACCGGACAAGCCGAGTTTGGTGATAGCGCACACCATAAAAGGCAAGGGCGTAAGCTTTATGGAGAACAGCGTGAAATGGCACCATGGCGTGCCTGATGCAGCGCAGTATGAGGCGGCGCTGGCGGAGTTGGGCGCGTAACGAGTACTCACCCGGTCTACGCTACGTTTGACCACCCTCTCTTGCCTTTGGCAAAAGAGGGGATGAAGAGCCGATTGCTCCTGTCCGCTGCCCCGCGCAGCGAAGAGAGGGCCGACGAGCGAAGCAACGTCGGGGTGAGTAAACGAGACAGGAATGGCGAAACCCCTCCCTGCCACCACACATCCAACCGCACCCCTCCCAAAGGAGGGAACTTATTAATAAAGAATAAAATTAAATGGGAGCACCTATAACAAATACCGACCCGAACAACCAGCCTAACCAGGATGTATTTTCGGCTACTTTACTGGAACTGGCTAAGGCCGACAGGGATATCGTAGCCGTCACCAGCGATTCTCGGGGGTCGGGCAAATTGGTCACCTTCGGGCAAACCTTGCCTAAGCAAATTGTAGAGATAGGCATAGCCGAGCAGAACCTGGTAGGTGTTGCCGCCGGGTTGGCATCGGCAGGTAAAAAGGCATTCGCGGTATCGCCGGCCTGTTTTTTAACGGCAAGGGCATTAGAACAGATCAAGAACGACGTGGCTTATTCTGATAACCCCGTGCGCTTGATCGGCATTAGCGCCGGGGTAAGTTATGGCGCTTTGGGTACCACGCACCACAGTCTGCACGATTATGCAGTACTGCGGGCCATTAACAATATTACGATTGTGGCCCCGGCCGATAATTTCGAGACCCGCGAGGCGGTAAAGCTGGCGGTTAAACACCAAAAGCCGCTTTACCTGCGCTTTGGAAAAAAGCCTATGCCGCTGCTTACCGAAGATGAAGGCATTGGTTTTGAATTTGGCAAAGGCCGCGTAGTGAAACAAGGCCCCGATGTTGCCATTATAGCCAACGGAGAAACAGTATACCCCGCCTTACAAGCGGCCGAAAAACTGGCAAAGGAAAGCGGCATACGTGCTACCGTAGTAAGTATGCACACCATAAAACCACTCGACGCGCAACTGGTGCTTGAGTTGGCCGAAAAAACACAGGCCATTATCACTGTTGAAGAACATATGGTAAACGGCGGTTTGGGTGAAGCCTGCGCGTCGTTGCTGTTGCAAAACGGCTACAACAAACCATTTAAAATGATGGGGATACCTGATGAGTATACGGTTACCGGATCGCAGGTGGAGATATTGAACCACTACGGTATTTCGGCAGATGGGATTGCCGAAGTGGTGAATGGGGTGTTGGTGAGTTAATACCTTGTCATGCGGAACTTGTTTCGTCACCCCATCAGAAGAGCTACCACGGCGAGATTTGCGCGTGGGATGCTGAAGCAGGTTCAGCATGACATGATTTAACGCAGTCGCTCTGCTCAAGACGGGTAAGGACGAAAGACCACGTCGCGAGGACTCACCCGGTCGTTGCTTCGCTCGACCACCCTCTCTTGCCTTTGGCAAAAGAGGGGACAGATAACTATAGCGAGGGGTTTGAAACCCCTCGCTATATTACCAACACTGCTCCTGCCGGCTGCCCGCGAAGCGAAGAGAGGGGCGACGGCGAAGCAACGTCGGGGTGAGTAAGGGCGGTAACAGAGCCGCTAACCCGCGTTAGGGATAGCAGTGGAAAGCCCACAGCGTGTGCTGGAATTGTGCAAGGGAAAAGCGAGGACTTGGAACGGATAGCCCGGGCCGCAGGCAACGCCATAATGGCCATTGGTCATTACGCCCCACACACTGGCTTCAGTTTGTAACTGAAGCCTGCGGATAAAATAAAGTCTGCGACTTTATTAATATACAACCGCAAGTCACAGACTTGCTGATATCCATAGACTTCGGTTATAAACTGAAGCCATTTGAATAGATTGAGAATTATAAACCAATTATAAATGAAATACATAAAAGCACTGCTATTGCTGGTGGTTGTGGTTTTTGCGGGATGCGAAAGGCATACCGACAATCACCAGAAAAAGATGGCCATTGTGGTATCAACCCTTAATAACCCCTGGTTTGTGTTTTTGGCGCAAACGGCGGCCGCGCAGGCTAAAGCTTTAGGCTACGAATCGAAGATCTTCGACTCGCAGAATAACACGGCTACCGAGAGCGATAACTTCGAGAATGCCATTTCATCGGGCTATGGGGCTATCCTGTTCAACCCTACCGATGCCAAAGGTTCGGTAGCTAATGTGATGAAGGCGAAAAAGGCAGGCGTGCCGGTGTTTTGTATGGACCGCGAGGTGGATTCGCCGGATGCGGCTACATCGCAGATCCTGTCAGATAGTTATTCGGGCTGTGTTGATTTGGGTAAGTTCTTTGTGAAGAGCACGCACGCCAAAGGTAAATATGTAGAGATTTTGGGGATTGTGGCCGATAATAATACCTGGGCACGGTCTAAGGGTTTCCATAGCGTAGTTGATTATTATCCCGGCCTGCAAATGGTGGCCCAGCAAAGTGCCGATTTCGACCGTAACAAGGGTATGGAAGTGATGGAATCGATACTACAGGCCCACCCGGATATCAACGCCGTTTTTTGTGGTAACGATGCCATGGCCATGGGCGCCTACCAGGCGCTGGCCGCGGCAGGAAAGGCCGCTAATGTAAAAGTGATAGGTTTTGACGGTGCGGGTGATGCGATTGAGGGCATTAAGGAGGGCAAAATTACGGCTACGGCTATGCAGTTCCCTAAAGTGATGGCGCAAACGGCGGCCAACTATGCCGATGCCTATTTTAAAGGCAAGCGCGATTTCCCGAAGAAGATACAGGTGGGCGTAGAGATGGTGACGGGCGATAATATTAACGATTATATCGCCTTCGGTAAAAAGAATTAGTTGTTTTTGGCTTTGTGGCGATTTAACCACAAAGGGCACAAAGAGGAGGAAACACAAAGACCACAAAGCCTTTGTGTACGGATAATTGAGGAAGAAAAACTTTGTGCCCTTTGTGTTAATCAGTTAGCATTTTCTTAGTGCCCTTTGTGGTTAAATAGCCGCCAAGTGCACTAAAATAAAAAATAGAATATGACGAAGAAGATCATCAAATACTGCGTATTTTTTTGTATATTGGGGTTCATCGCCTACCATTCGGTTTACTTTAAAAAACTGAGCGAGGTGAAGGCCGCGGCGGCTAAAAAGTTCGACCCGGCAACTTATGCCCGCACTTACCTGGATAAGCAATTGATCCCGGCTGCTGCCGTAGCGCCTAATGCCGATACGCTGATCTCGCAATTAAAAAACAACCCGGTTAAGGCCTTTAAAGCTTATGCCCACGCGCTGGCTATTGGCAATACCCGCTTTTTTTTAGTGCAGGGCCAGGGCGTAATTACCAATATTGATGAAAGCAATGTGTACATCATCACGCCGGGCAAACTACCGCTTAAAATAGCTACCGAATATGTTTTTGGCAACGCCCTGCGCGATGCGCCCGGCATTATCGGTGTTAACGATTTTGGCAACGGGATGGACCTGAACAATGTATCGGCCGAGGTAAATAAACTGGTGCGTACTGAGGTGTTGCCACCGTTTAAAAGCAAGGTAAAAAAGGGCGATAATATCAGTTTTGCCGGTGCTTTTGAATTGAACCAGGAGCACATCAACCTGAATAATATTGAGGTGATACCCGTTACACTAAACGTTAAATAAAGTGCTGGCGGCCCAACATATCACCAAAAAGTTCACCGGCGTTACGGCGCTCAGCGATGTGAACCTGCAACTGGAAGCCGGCAAGGTAACGGCCATCATCGGCGAGAACGGCGCGGGGAAATCTACCCTGATGAAGATCCTATCGGGCGTATATGCCGATTACGAGGGGCAACTGATCTTCAAGGGCCAGCCCATCCGCTTCAATAACCCGCGCGAGGCACAGGAGGCCGGCATTGCCATCATCCACCAGGAACTGAACCTGATCCCTTACCTCAGCATTACCGAAAACCTGTTTTTAGGCCGCGAGATCCGGAACAGCTGGGGATTTTTGGATAAGACAGCTATGCGGTCGCGCGCCGAAGAATTATTAAAGAAACTGAAGCTAAATATAGCGCCGGATAAACTGGTAGCCGATCTGAAGGTTGGCCAGCAGCAGGTGGTAGAGATAGCCAAGGCCCTGCTATACGATGCCGAAGTGATCATTATGGATGAGCCTACATCGGCCATCAGCGAGAGCGAGGTGGAGGTATTGTTCGGCATCATCGCCGGCTTGAAGAAGGAGGGCAAAGCCATTGCCTATATCTCGCACAAGCTGAACGAACTGTTTAAAATAGCCGATAACTACACTGTGCTGCGCGATGGGCACACGATAGAAAGCGGGGCCATGCAGGGTATCGGTCATGATGAACTGATCCGTAAAATGGTGGGCCGCGATATTGAGATCATGCGAAGCAATAATACTTCGGCCGATAAGCCGGTGGTGTTAAAAGTGTACGATCTTACTTTGAACATTTCGGGAAATTCGGGCAAAAAAGCGCTGAAAAATATCAGCTTCGAATTAAAAAAAGGCGAGATACTGGGCGTTTTCGGTCTGATGGGAGCCGGCAGAACGGAGCTGACCGAGGCCTTATTGGGTACCTGCGGTGGTCAGCTAAGCGGGCAAATTACCTTAGATGGCAACGCGGTTAAGTTCAATTCGGTTGCCGATGCCATCAATGCCGGCCTGGCCCTGGTACCGGAAGACCGCAAGAAAGACGGACTGGTATTAGGGATGGACGTAAAAACCAATATCGCACTGAGTATTTATGATAAGATCCTACACCCGACTGGTACGATAAGTCTGAAAGCAGAGCAGCAACTGGCCGATAAGTACATATCCGCACTGAAGATAAAAACGCCCTCGGCTAAACAAACAGCCAAAAACCTGAGCGGCGGCAACCAGCAAAAGATAGTGATAGCCAAATGCCTGGCTACCCAGCCTAAGGTATTGATGCTGGACGAACCAACCCGCGGCATTGATATCAACGCCAAGAACGAGATCTACAAGCTGATATCATCATTGGCGGCAGAGGGGCTGGGCATCATCATGGTGTCATCCGAGCTGCCCGAGATCCTGGCCGTATCCGACCGCATACTGGTAATGGCCGATGGCCGTATCACTGCCGAATTTGACGGCGCAAACGCAACTGAAGACAATATCCTTAAAGCCGCTATAGCGGATAACCTGTAAAACACTATGGACGCAACCTTAGCAAGCTACAAACCCCAATTGGTAAAATTCCAGTCGCTGATAGCGCTGATATTGCTTTGCATTGGCATTAGCCTAATGTCGGATAAATTCCTAACGGTAGATAATACCTGGAATGTAATGCGGCAGATCTCGGTAAACATCTGCATATCGGTAGGCATGACTTTGGTGGTACTCACCGCTGGTATCGATTTATCGGTAGGTTCGGTGCTGGCCTTTTGCGGGGCTGTTACCGCCGGGTTACTGAAGTATGGCATAGAATTGCCATCAAACGATCTGTTTATCGGCTTTACTATTCTTGGTGCTGTAGTGGCGGGCTTGATCACCGGGGTATTGCTGGGCTTATTCAACGGCTGGGCAATTACCAAATTTAAGGTGCCACCCTTTGTGGCTACGCTGGCCATGCTTACCGTTGCCCGCGGCTTCACCATGCTTTGGACCAAAGGCTTCCCGATCTCTGATCTTGGCGACCGTTTTGCCTATATCGGTACGGGGTGGTTCCTGGGCGTGCCGTTGCCAGTCTGGATCTCGGGACTGGTGGTTATTGCCGCGGTCATCATCACCCAAAAAACAGCTTTAGGCCGATACATTTATGCCATTGGCGGTAACGAGCAGGCTTCGCGCCTTTCGGGTATCAATATTAATAAAGTGAAACTGATGGTATATGGCATTGCTGGCCTGCTGGCTGCTGTGGGCGGTATTATGGTTACCTCACGGTTAGATTCGGCGCAGCCTAACGCGGGGATGAGTTACGAACTGGATTCCATCGCTGCGGTGGTTATTGGCGGTACATCCTTATCCGGCGGACGTGGTACGATAATGGGTACCGTGCTTGGCGCCATCATCATCGGGGTATTGAACAATGGTTTGGTGTTGCTAAATGTATCGCCGTTTTGGCAGCAGGTGGTAAAGGGCGCGGTGATCTTACTGGCTGTAATTATTGATAAGGCCAATGCCAAAAACGATTAAGCTTTCTATGGATAACAACTATATACTGGCTATTGACCAGGGCACCAGCGGCACCAAAGCCATTATTTTTAACGATAAAGGCCATGCGCTGGCCAAAGCTACCGAACCGCTGCACACCATGTACAGCGAAGGTGGCTTTGTAGAGCAGGATGCCGAGGGTATCTATACCAACGTGCTGGCAGCCGTAAAAAATTGCCTTGCCGAATTTACCGTGCAGGGCGGCGATGTTACCGATATTAAAACCTGTGGCATCTCTAACCAGCGCGAAACCTTTGTGGTTTGGAACGAGTTCGGTCAACCACTGTATAACGCTGTGGTTTGGCAGTGCAAACGCTCGGTTGATATCTGTAAAGAGTTACTGGCACAAGGATTGGAACCTGAGATCCGCGCCAAAACCGGTCTCATCATCGATCCTTATTTTTCGGGTACTAAACTCATGTGGCTGCATCAGCATATCCCTTTGGTAGCCGCTACCGTTGGCGAAGGACAGGCCCATTTTGGCACTATCGATACCTGGTTGTTGTATAAACTCACCAAGGGCAAAAAGTATCTGACCGACCATACTAATGCCTCGCGTACGCTGTTCTTTAATTTAGAAACTTTACAATGGGATAAGGAATTGTTAGGCCGGTTTGGTCTTGAAAACCTGAAACTGCCGGAAATACTGCCATCATCTGCAAAATATGGGGATACCGATTTCGGCGGGTTGCTGCCCGATACCATACCGGTAATGAGCATGATCGGCGATTCGCACGCGGCGGCTTTTGGCGAAGGTTGCGTTACGCCTGGCACTGCTAAGGCTACATTGGGCACGGGCTGCTCTATTATTATGAACATCGGCAACAAACCGGTAGCATCGGGCAATGGCATGGTAACTACGTTGTGCTGGAGCACCGCTCAACAGGTCAACTACGCGTTGGAAGGTGTTATCGTATCCGCCGGATCGACCATCGAATGGCTGAAGAATGAGTTGGGCATCATCGATAATGTATCGCAAGCTGAAGCTATGGCCAATGCTGTTGCCGATAACAATGGTGTTTATCTCGTTCCTGCATTCAGCGGCTTGGGTGCGCCGCATTGGGATATGAGCCGCAAGGCGGGTATCAGTGGCTTAACCTTCGATTGCAATAAAAATCACGTGGTGCGTGCCGGGCTGGAATCTATCGCTTACCAAATAAAAGATGTGATTGATGCCATGCAGGCCGATACCGGCATCACCCTGAACGAATTGATGGTACACGGTGGCCTTAGTGCTAACCGTTTTGTTTTGGATTTCCTGGCCGATTTGCTGGATAACAAGCTTGTCCGCAGCCAAATGCCTGACGTGTCGGCCTTAGGCGCCGCTTTGCTGGCCGGTTTAAAGGCAGGTATATTTAAAGACCTGGCCGCTATTAAAACCCTCAACACGCAAAAGGAAACTATCGCGAAAGGTACGTACAGCGAAAATATGGCGCGATATTACCAGGGCTGGCAACAAGCTGTAAAATAGCTGGTACGCAATCGTTCCCGTAAAATAATCGGGCACGTTGTAGCTAAAATGCCGCGATACTTTCTTAATATCGTATAGATAAACCTGCTGCTGTCAACGCATTATCAAACAACATCATACCGCATGCCCCCAGGATGCGGATAAACCGCATATGAGCAATAACAATACACGCCGCACTTTTATAAAACAAGCCGGGATGGGTTTACTGGCTTTGCCTGCCGCATCACTGGCGGTTAATATGCCCGTTACAAATCATGCCAGTAATGCGCCTGTATTAGCACAGGTAAAAAAACTGGTGCTCAATATCCGTGATTTTGGTGCTGTTGGCGATGGGCAGACTAAAGACATGCAGGCCATACAGCAAACTATCGACAGGTGCAGCGTGCTTGGCGGCGGCATCGTGTTAGTTCCTGCCGGGAATTATCTTACCGGGGCTATCCAATTACGCTCGCTGGTTACCTTAAATTTAGAAAAGGATGCCGTTATCATTGGTTCGCCCGATTTGAAGGATTACGCCGTGATGCAGGTGCGCTGGGAGGGTAAATGGATACAAGGCTATTCGGGGCTGATCTACGCCGTGGGTGCTAAGTCAATCGCGATTCAGGGCGCAGGGAAAATTATGGGAAGTACAGTTGTAGGCGGCCGACCAACTGCTGATAACCCCTTACGCAGACCGGCATTAATTGAACCGATAGATTGCACCGGCGTAGAGTTTTCGGGCTTTTCTACCGAATACCGTGTGATGTGGTCGATCCACCTAACTTATTGTAATGCGGTAACAATAAAAAATCTACACATCCGCAGTACAGGCGGCAATGGCGATGGCATAGATGTAGATTCGTGCGAGAACGTTACCATTGATGGTTGTGATATTGCTACGGGCGATGATTGCATCTCCTTAAAGTCTGGTCGCGGCATGGAGGGTTATACCCTGCTGCGCACTACCCAAAATGTTCACATCAGCAACTGCACTTTTGCCGATTCGATATTTGCCTGCATCGGTATCGGCAGCGAAACATCGGGCGGGATAAGGAACGTTACTATCGAAAATTGCAAGTTCACCGCCGCCAAAACATTCGCGCTTTATATGAAAAGCAATGTTGGCCGTGGTGCTTTTGTCGAGAATATCAGCGTAAATAATATCGAGGTTACCGGTATGGAGGGCGGCCTGCTGCGCTTTAACCTGAGCGGCAGTGGCTTGCAGGACCAGGTGCCGGTGCCCGGTTTAGAGGGCATCCCTACCACCAAAAACTTCAGCTTTACTAATATTAAGGTAACTGATGTGCCTGTTTTGGTAGATGGCGTAGGCGTACACCCCAGCAAACCGCTGGATGGGTTTACACTAAGCAATATCAGCGGCACTTGCAAAAAGGGGATATCGCTGGCCAATATTAAAAACGCTAAGATCAGCGGGATCAATGTAAAAGGATATACCGGGCCTTTGCTTAGCACCTATAACGTAACCGGTAACGGGCTTGAAAGCGCGGCTGCCTTGCCTCAACCCAAAACACCTGACATGATACCTGTGCCAGCCACACCATACCAGTTAAAATAAATCCTATCAAACATCACCATAAAACCCGATTTTATGTATCGTTTAACAAAAAGCCTTTTATTATTTAGCGCCTGCGCTGCATTGGGGCATGTTGCTTTGGGCCAAAACACACCAGCGGCCAAACCGCCGGCTGCAATGGTGGCGGGTATCCCCGTAAATTACGATGAGGATAAAGTAGGCAACTATACCCTGCCCGATGTGCTGACCATGAAGAACGGTCAAAAGGTTACGGATAAGCAAACCTGGCTAACCAAGCGCCGGCCTGAAATAGTAAAACTGTTTGAAGAAAACCAATACGGCACCATGCCCGGCAAACCTGCAGGTATGCGTTTTAATGTATTTGATAAGGGCACACCTGTTTTTGGCGGCGGCACCATACGCAAACAGGTAACCGTTTACTTTACCAAGGATACTACCGACCAGAAAATGGATATCCTGATGTACCTGCCGGCAAAATCTGCAAAACCCGTTCCGCTGTTATTGATGATATCGTTCTCGCCAAATTCCAGCATGTCGGTTGATGATCCGGGCGTGAAGCAGGGTACCATGTGGGATAAAAATGGCAAGAAGGTGCCGGCTCCTAAAATGGGGCTGGGTTCGATGAAGAAAGAACTGATAGAACGTGTTACCGGCATGGGTTATGGCATTGCTACTATTTATTATGGCGATATCGAGCCTGATTTTAAAACCGGTTATAAATACGGCATCATCGGCAAATACATGAAACCCGGGCAAACCATCCCCGGCGATAGTGAATGGGGCGCCATATCTGCCTGGAGCTGGGGCCTGAGCCGCGCTATGGATTATTTGGAGACCGATAAGCAAATAGATGCTAATCGCGTTGCCCTGCACGGTGTATCGCGCCTGGGTAAAACCGTGTTATGGACCGGCGCGCATGATACCCGTTTTAAAGCAGTGCTGGCCAGTTGCTCGGGTGAGGGCGGCGCGGCGCTTAGTCGCCGTAATTATGGCGAGAACCTGGCACATATGAGCGACACCTCGCGCTACTTTTACCAGTTCGCGGCCCAATGGCATAAATACGCCGGCGATTTTAACCTGTCGCCGGTAGACGCGCACATGCTGGTGGCCTTAATGGCACCGCGCAGCCTGTTGTTGCAAACAGGGGATACCGACCTATGGTCTGATCCGCATGGCGAGTTTCTGTCGGCTGTATCGGCACAACCTGTTTATAATTTATTTGGATTGCAGGGGCCGGGCAACGCGCCGTGGCCTGCGGCTAAGGATGCCTCGTTGGCTTATAACCCCCTGGGCTACTTTATGCATCAGGGCGGGCACGGCACCGTACCAAGCGACTGGGATATTTACCTGGAGTATTTGAAGAAGTTTTTATAGTTGGAATTTTACCGACTTGATTTTTTGATTTCACCGATTTGAGGAAATGATTTCACCGATTTTGATTGCGGTATCGGTGAAATCATCACTTAATCGGTGAAATCACCTAAAAGAACTATTTATCATCCGGCTCTTCGTCAACAGGTTTAGTCCCGGTTCCCCTGAAGATGAACCAAAGGGCAAGTAAAACAACTAATGCGCCTAATACGATAAGGGTATCTTTCATGTAATGTTGAGTATTACGTATTAATACGTTAACGATATGGCATTATTACGTACCAATATACCAAAAGGTTAAAAATATTTACCGGTATCGTTAAATCACAGACGTATTATTTTGATAAAATATTTACGGGCGTAAAAGAACGGTCAGTCGGGTTAAAAAAGCGTAACATGTAACTTAATTGCTACACAGATACTAAAGTTTAACTTGTAAGAAAAACACACAAACAAAGGTTGTAAAGAGGTGTTATTAGTATATGATCCATCAGAAACACAACATATTTCCGGTAAAGTTTAACCACAACGGCACATCGTTCGAGACAAAGGTTTTAAAACACAATTACCGCCGCGAAACACTTTACAAAATAGCCCTGCCATCGGCAATATCTGATGTTCAGCAGAGCTGGCTGGCACTTAATAAAAATGGCGAATGGAGCCAGATCATGGGCAGCGCTACACCGGTGTTAGTGCAGCAACTCATCAACGTGATCAGCGCGCAGGAGCAGATACAAAGCATTTACCAGGAAAACCCGGGCGACCGCAACCTGAAATCGGCCTAATCGGCGTTTAACGCCGCTTCTTTTTTCTTACGGCTCTCGGCTACCTGCAGAACGATCAGCAACAGTAAGCCGATAACAAAAAACACATCCAGCGCCAGTGCTGAATTACGCATGGTGCTGGTATGATCTTCCACATAAGCGAAAACGGCTAAGCCAACTACAATCGATAGCTTTTCGGTAGCATCATAAAAACTGAAGTAAGATGCCGTATCCGGTATATTTTCGGGCAGCAGTTTAGCATAAGTTGAACGCGAGAGCGACTGTACCCCTCCCATTACTAAACCCACAGCAAACGCGGCTACATAAAACTGGCTTTGGTTGGCGATAAAGTAAACGCACAGACAGGTTATGGTCCAAAAAACTACCAGCACAATCAACGCCTTTGTATTACCCCATTTGTTGGATGCCAGCGAGGTCAACCAGGCGCCAATGATAGCCACCACTTGTATCACCAGTATAATGGTGATCAGGTCGTCGTCCTTCATGTGTAACTCCTTGGCGGCAAATTCGGCGGCAACCAGCATAATGGTTTGCACCCCAACCGAGTAAAAGAAAAACGCGGGCAGGAACCGTTTTACCAAAGGCATTTCCTTGATCTTACCTAATACTTTAGCCAGTTCCTTAAACCCGCCTGTCAGTACATTAAACTTGTGCGATCCGGCGTTAGGCTCACCTTTAGGTAAGATCCGGAACGGAATAATGGCAAAACCTATCCACCATAAAAATACGATGACAAAGGATATGCGCGCGCCCATATCTTCGGTAATGCCAAAAGTATCGTGGAATAATACGCCTACCAAACAAACCAACTGCACTACAATGCTCCCCGCGAAGCCGTAAATAAAGCCTTTGGCGCTTACATCGTTTTGTTTATCAAGGGTGGCTATCTGTGGCAGGTACGAGTTATAGAACACAAATCCGCCGCAATAACCTATGGTGGCCAGGCCAAAGCAGATCATGCCAAATTCTATCGGTCCGCCCTCCTTCATAAAAAACAAACCGGCACAGGCCAGGCTACCCAACCAGGTAAATAATTGCAGGTACAGTTTCTTGGCGCCGCGATAATCGGCAATGGAAGTTAATATGGGCAATAAAACCACGATCAGCAGGTACGATGCCGCCAGCACATAGTTTTGCAAAACCGTATTTACAAACTTGTGCCCAAAAAAGCTGACGGTGTTTTTACCGTAAACCGTATTAGCGGTAATGCCTACGTAATAAGCCGGAAATATGGTAGAGGTAATTACCATATTGTACGATTGATTGGCCCAATCGAACATGCACCATGCCCAAATGGTTTTCTTATTGTTTTTGTCTTCCATTGTGATGGTTTAAAAATACATTTTAGGTTAGAGTTTAACCACAAAGGGAACAAAGATATTACAGGAGAATTAACCACAGAGGTCACAGAGAAAAAGCACGGAGGACACAGAGCTTTGCAAAGTCATCAGGAGAAGCGAACTTTATTCTCTGTGTCCTCTGTGTAAACCTCCGTGTCCTCTGTGGTTAAAATCTTAATCAATACAACTGCAAATGCTGCTTACGATAAGCCTGCAGGATATGATCAGCCGGGTCAAGATCGGTGATGAGGCAACTGATCTGCTGCAGGTCGCATACGCGCATGCGCTGTACCGAGTTCAGTTTTTCGGCAATACACATAATAACCAGCCGTTTTGATGCTTTGATCATGGCCTTTTTTACCTGTACAATATCCAGGTCCGAATCTGTTACGCCATCCTGCAAGGATATACCATTTGTACCAAGGAAGCACAGGTCGAATTTGATCTCGCCAAGATAACTTACCACCTGGGTGCCGGTGCACACCTGCGAATCTTTGGAAAGTTCGCCGCCTATCAGCACTACTTTTATTAGCGGGTGATCGGCCAGTTGCAGGGCTACCGGCGGGCTTATGGTAAATATGGTAACCGACAGATCGGGTGGCAGCATGGTAACCATCTCGATAATGGTTGTGCCGCCGCCGGTTAATACCACCATGCCATCCTTAATCAGCCCGATGCCTTTGCGGGCTATACCCTTCTTTGCATCAGCCGCGTAAATATTGTTATGCTGAAACGGATAATGATACGAGCGCGATAAAGCCCCGCCATGCACCTTCACTACCTGCCCCGATTCGTGCAGTTCGTTCAGATCGCGGCGCACGGTATCTTCCGATACGTTCAGCTCGATGGCCAGATCGGATGACAGCACCTTGTTGTGGAGGTTTACCTGCCTGATGATATAGGTATGGCGCTCTTTTTTAAGCATAGCAAAGTGTATTTTTTACAAAAAGAAAAGTTGCGGTTTTCTGCATGGTTTTAAAATAAAATTAGCTAAATCATGCAAAACATAAAATTAATTTTACATATCTTTATTAACTGTTTTGCAAACATGCGGTTTTTCGAACCAATTCCCGCAAAAACCTGCAAGTTTAAAAGCAGCCTTGCAAGCATAACAAACAACTAATATAAATTAACCAAACAATTCACGTATGAAAAAAAGTTTACTCCTTTTTTTCCTGGGACTTTGTTGCTGGACCGTGCAAACCTATGCACAGGCCCAAACCGTTACAGGAAAGGTAACTTCGGCCGAGGATCGGTATCCCCTGCCGGGTGTAACCGTTAAGATCAAAGGAACAACAACCGGTACACAAACAGATGCCACCGGGGGTTTCAGCATCAGGGCTGTTACAGGCCAGGTGCTGGTGTTTTCCTTTATAGGTACCGTAACCCAGGAAATTAGCGTTTCGGCCGCGCAAGGCCCGATGAACGTAGCCTTAAAATCGGACACCAAACAAATTAACGAAGTTGTAGTAACCGCACTGGGCCAAACTGTTAAGCAACGCGCGCTAGGTACATCGCAACAAAGCGTAAAAGGCGCTGATATTGCTGGTACACAACGCGAGAACTTCATTAACTCGTTGCAGGGCCGTATTGCCGGTGTGGAAGTTACCAGTACATCTGGCGTTCCGGGTGCTTCAACCTCAATCACCATCCGTGGTGTAAGCTCTATCAGCAGCAACAACTCCCCACTGTTTATTGTGGATGGTTTACCCATTGATAACAAAACGCTTAATACAGGTGCTTTCTATTCGGACGTAAGTTCGACTACTGCCTTAAGTAATCGCGGTATCGACTTTACCAACCGCGCGGCCGACATCAACCCCGAGGATATTGAAAGCCTTGTAGTGTTGAAAGGTCCGGAAGCTGCGGCTCTTTATGGTATCGACGCGGCTAACGGCGCCATCGTTATCACCACCAAACGCGGTAAACCGGGCGAAGGCCGTATCGATTACAGCAACAGTTTCCGCATAGAGCACGTTAACGGTGTACCACAGGTACAACACACTTATGCTCCCGGCACTGCGGGTAACCCACAAATTACAGCGCTGGCCAGTTCATACTACGAATACTTTGGCCCTGAATATCCGGCAGGTACCCAACTATACGATAACGTGAAGAACTTCTTCCAGGATGGTCATACCCAAAAGCATAACCTATCCTTCTCTGGTGGTACAGATCGCAGCAACTATCGCGTAGCTACCTCATACACCGGCCAAAACGGGGTGGTACCAAATAGTATTTATAATAAGCTTAACGTAACCGGCGCCACCCAAAGCACAGTTACCAAATGGTTAAAAACCGACCTTAGCATGAGCTACGAGTATGCTTATAACAGGCAACCGCTTAAAGGTGGCGTTGGCCCGCTGCTGGGTTTATTAGACTGGCCGCAAACAGACGACGCTGCCAACTATCTTACCCCGGCCGGCACCAGGCGATTGAGCGGCTTAGGCACCTTAGGTAGTGGCGAAGTTGACAATCCTTACTTCAGCGTAAACAAAAACCTCAACACATCAAAAAACAACCGTTTTTTAACCAACCTGGGCTTAACCATTACGCCCTTTAAATGGTTAAATATTAAAACTAACGCCGGTGTTGATGCTTACAATACCCAATACCTGCAATTAAGGCACCCTGAAAGTGCTATCGGCTTCAGTCGCAATGGTTTAATGGATGTGCTGAATGACCAAACCCGCAACATCAGTATACAAAACTTAGTTAACCTTACACCACAAAAGTTAATTAAAGACCTGAGCATTGATGCTACCTTAGGTAATTCAATCCTTTCGCAATATGGCGATAGCGAGGATGGTTACGGTGAGAACTTCTTAGACCCTAACTTTATATCGCTTAATAACACCCTGCCAACCAGCCGCGGTGTAAAAAGCACCATCAGCCAAAGGCGCTTATACAGCTACTTCGGCCGCGCTACCTTAAGCTATAAAGATTATTTATACTTGACCGGTACCATCCGCAATGACCATACATCTACTATCCCGTACGATAAAAGCTCATTCTACTACCCGTCAGTTTCTGCCAGCTTTGTATTTACCGACGCGTTTAGCGCTATGAAGAAATACTTCTACTCTGGTAAGTTACGCGCCGCGTATGCACAGGTAGGTAAGGATGCCCGCCCGTACTCGTACGCTGCCGCGCTTGAAAGCAAGCTGACCACCGGCGGCGGTTATGGCTACGGCTTCTACGGTCCTAACCCTGCATTAAAGCCAGAATTTGCTAAATCTTACGAAATTGGCGCCGAGTTATCATGGCTGCAAGACAGATTAGGTTTAGATGTGACTGTGTTCCGCAAAACCACTACCGATCAGATCGTGAACGATATCCGCGGCAGCTATGCTACAGGCTTCATCCTGTTCAACCTTAACGGTGCCGCCACCGAAAATAAAGGTATCGAGATCACCCTGCGTGGCACACCGGTTAAAACCAGCAATTTCACCTGGAATGCTACTGGTAATTTTTATGCTGATAAAGGTACTGTAACCGCGCTGCCAAACGCGCTGCCGGAGTCGTACGTATCAGATACCTGGCTATACAATAACGTGCGTAACGGTAACACCCCGGGCCATTCAACCCGCTCGTTAACCGGTTTATTTTACCTGCGCAACAACCAAGGCCAGATCCTGATCAGCCCAAGCTCGGGTCTGCCTATCCGCTCAACCACATTCTTTGATGCCGGTTACGACAGGAACCCTAACTTTACCTTTGGTTTAAGTAACAACTTCCAGTATAAAAACTTCTCGTTATCGTTCCTGTTAGATTTCAGGAAGGGCGGCGACGTATTGGATGCTACCGACCACTACCTGACCACCTTAGGTTTAAGCCCAAGCACGCTCGACCGTAAAACAAGCCGCATTATACCAGGTGTGTTACAGGATGGCAAGGAAAACAGCGCTACACCAACTGCTAACAACATTGTAGTTACGCCATACTATCAAAACGCTTACTATACATCAATGAGCGAGGAGTTGTTTATCCAAAAGAATATTAACTGGATACGTATGCGCGATGTAACACTGGCTTACCAGTTACCGCAAAGCTTATTAAGGAAGCAAAACTTTTTAAAGAATGCCAGCGTATTTGTAACCGCTACCGATTTGTTCCTGATCACCAACTACAAAGGTTTAGACCCAGTAGTTAACGGTAACACGGCAGCAGTAGGCGGTTCGGGCGCGGGTGGTATAGATTATGGCAACTTCCCGATGCCTATTGGTTTAAACTTTGGCGTTAAAATAGGATTATAAAGATGATCATGAAAAAGTTTCAAATTATATTATTATTAACCGCTTGCCTTGTATCGGTAAGCAGTTGTAAAAAGTACCTGGATGTTAATACCAATCCAAATGCTCCGCAGACTGTAACTGCGAACTTATACCTTTCGCCCATGGAGCACTGGATGGCCACCGCGCCAATTTACGATCAGCGCTTTATAGGCCGTTATACCCAAAACTTCACCTCCACCTCGGCTGGTACCACCTGGGACCTGCAAGGTTACGACCCGGCCAGTGATAACGGCGCCGAACTTTGGCGCGATGTTTACTGGAGCCTTGGCGATAACCTGATAGATATGATGACCAAGAGCGAGGCCGAGCAACGCTGGGACCTTTTGGGTGTAGGTTATGTGATGAAGGCCTGGGGCTGGTTAACCTTAACCGATATCCACGGCGAGATCATTGTTAAGGAAGCATTCGACCCGCTGCGTACTACATTTGATTACGACAGCCAGGAGTATGTTTATGGCGAAGTGCAGCGCTTATTAGGTTTGGCTATCACCAACCTGCAACGCACGGATGGCGCTGTTGACGCTACCTTTTTGGGCAAAACCGACCTGATCTATAAAGGCGACCGTACAAAATGGTTAAAATTTGCCTATGGCTTACTGGGGATGACACTTAATCACTACAGCAACAAATCAACCTATAAACCGGCTGATGTTATTGCTGCTATTGATAAATCGTTCGCCAGCAACAGCGACGATGCATTGTTGCAATATACCGGTACCGCTAATGATGACCGTAACTTTATAGGCCCAACCCGTAATAACTTTAACACTTACAGGCAAACCCCAATGATTGTTAACCTGATGAATGGTGGTGCTTTTGGTGGCGTTGTTGATCCGCGTATGAGCCGTATTCTTTCCGCATCGCCTGATGGTGTTTACCGTGGTGTTACCACCGGTGCAGGTACCGGCGCGTTTAATGCCAATACCCTGCCAAACAACATTTGGGGTTATGCTAGTTTGCCTGCAACCGGCACACCGGTAAGGTATATTTTTGACGACAAGAGCAAATTCCCATTAATGACCTATGCGCAATTGCAGTTTATTAAAGCAGAAGCGGCTTTCAAAGCCGGCGATAAGGCAACAGCTTTAACAGCTTACAATAATGGTATATCTGCCCATATTGATTTTGTGAACACCCGCAACTCAGAGAACGGTCAAAACGTTACCCAGATCACCGCTGCAGAAAAGTCGGCGTTCCTGTCAAACCCGCTAATCGTTCCAACAGCTGCTAATCTGAAGATATCGATGATCATGTGCCAGAAATACATCGCGCAATGGGCCTGGGCACCATGCGAAACATGGATGGACCTGCGCAGGTACCATTATACCGATGCAGACCCAGCCGGTGGCCAGGTGTTTATAGGGTATGTATTCCCAACCACGCTTTATACCGATAATGCTGGTAAGCCAGCTTACCGCATCAGGCCGCGTTATAACTCAGATTATGTATGGAACGTACCAGGCCTTACCGCTATAGGCGGCCTTGCCCCTGATTACCATACCAAACAAACATGGATAGTTCAACCTTAATTTTGACTATAATGAAAAGAAAATATATACAAATGGCAGCACTGCTGCTGTTATCCTTAACGTTCTCGTGTAAAAAGCAGGAGTTTAAAACTATCGACGCGCCAGTAGATCCGTCTGCCCCGCAGATCAAGTTCTTCAACTTTAGTGTGAACATGCCATCGGTAAACTTTTATGCTAATGACACCAAGGTAACCGCAACCTTAAGCGCTACCGGCGCCGAGGCCGCAGCAGGCTTGGCTTATGGCAGTGTATTACCTGCATCAAACTATGCTACAATGGCCGCGGGTAATTATACCTTTAAGGCTGTCGTATCGTCAACCGCTACTGCTAATGCCAACGTAACACTTGGTACAGTAACCGGCACGTTGGAAAGCAATAAGCTTTACAGCTTATATACCGGTGGCTTTTATAACACAACCACCAAAACCAGCGATATGTTCCTTATTGGCGATACCATGCCTGCTGATGATAAGGTAACCGTATCTATACGTTTGGTTAATACCATATCAAACGGTACCGAACCGTTAGACCTGTATGTTAAAAACACAACTACAGGTGCCGAAACTAAGGTAGCCAGCGCTGTTGCTTATAAATCAGCTTCGGCTTTTACAACCGTTCCAGTTGGTATTTACGAGTTGTATGGCCGTTATCCATCTAACGCAACAACCAACGTTGTTGTGCGTAACGGTACATCAGCAGTAGGCTTAACCCAGGGCCGCGTATATACCATTACCGCACTTGGCGATATGACGGTATCAACAACCGGTACTGCTACCAACCGTTGCCGTTTTGATAACACTACAAACCGATAAGTTAGAATGATCATTATACCCAATGCCCCGCTGTTATGGCGGGGCATTTTTATTTAAGCTTATTTTTGTAAAAGCTATCGCGCCATCCCATCATGAAAAAACTACTCTTCGCTACATTCATTATGTTTGCATCGTTAAACAGCTTCGCCCAACAACCGGATACCCTATTCCTGAAAAACATGCTGGAAAGCCATCCCGAACTATTTGCGGGGATATTGAAGCACCCTACCCAAAACGAGGTGCAGATACTGTATACACAGATAGACCGCGATGAGCATAACATACCGCATTTCAAATCGTACAGTTACCGGTTGAATCCTAAACGCTACTTCTACCCTGCCAGTACAGTGAAGTTGCCTACGCTCATCTTCGCGCTGGAGAAGTTGAATGAGTTGAAGATAAAGGGGCTCAGTCGGCAATCAAGCATGATAACCGACAGCAGCTTTGCCGGACAAACCAAAGTAACCCGCGATACCTCATCTAAAACCGGACTGCCGAGTTTAGAGAACTACATGAAGAAGATACTACTGGTAAGTGATAACGATGCCTATAACCGTTTGTACGAATTTGTCGGTCGCGAAGAGATTAACCAAAAGCTAAAAAAGTACGGACTAACCCAAACCCGCATTGTTGGCCGCCTCGCTATTGGCGATGGCGGCGACCGTGCACGCCACACCAACCCCATCCGCTTTTACAATGGCGATAAACTGATCTACACCAAACCTGAACTAATTGATAATAACGATTACCCGATGGCCGCAACCGACAACCTGCAACAAGGCAAGGGCTACTTGGACCGCAACGATAAACTGGTAATGGGACCGTTCGATTTCTCGAACATGAACAACTACCCGCTGGCCGATCAGCAGATGGTATTGCGACGCTTACTCTTCCCGGAAACATTTCCGAAGAACGAACGCTTTAACCTAACGGATAATGATTACCGTTTCATTTATAAATACATGAGCATGTATCCAACCGAAAGCAAGAAGCCAACTTATAACCGGCCCGATTACTTTCCGGCTTATTGCAAGTTTTTGTTTTATGGCGGCGACAGCAGCGCGGTCATCAACCCCGATATCCGCATATTTAACAAGGTGGGCGATTCGTATGGGTATGATATCGATAATGCCTGCATCGTCAACTTTAAAACCAAAACGGAATTCCTGCTATCGGCCGTAGTACAATCAAACGAGGATGGGATTTATAACGACAACAAGTACGAGTATACCACGGTGTGCCTGCCATTCCTGAAGAACCTGGCGCAGGTGATCTATCAGTACGAGTTAACCCGTCCTAAAAAGAATGAACCCAATTTAAGCAGGTATAAGTAGGATTATTTGCCCTTGAATATCTTATCTAAAAAGGCAACTGAATAATTCAGCGTCGGGGTAAACCATGGTTCGAACATGTTAAACGAATGCGGCGCGCCTTTAAAGGTATGCACCTCGTGGTAGATACCGCCTAAAGAATCCAACTTTTTGATCATATCCTCTCGGCCCGCATGCATACGGTCTACGCTGCTGTTCAGGAACAGGATGGGTGGTGTATGCTTATCTACATGCATTAGCGGACCGGCCTCTATCCACAGATCGCGGCGCTGGGCTTTGGTAGCCCCAAACCAGTACGTGCCTGCTGATGGATGCTTGCTCTCGTCCCCCTCGCCCGATTCGGGATGAACAAAGGCCAGCGTACCGTCCACATCTATAACCGCCTGCACAGCATCTGAAGTTATCCTGTAACCGGGGTTGCCCGGATATAAGGGATTATTGGCTGTGGTACCTATCAAAGCCGCCAATTGCCCGCCGGCTGAAAAACCCCATACGGCAATCTTATCCTTATCTATGCGATATTGACCGCTTTTATCACGCATCCATTTAATGGCCGTTTTTAAATCGTTTACCGCCGCGGGGTATAAAGCTTCGGTTGAGAGTCGATAATCGGCAGTGATAACAATATAGCCCCTTGCTGCGATTGATTGGGCCATTTGCCAGTGCATGGTGCGGTTACCCGAACGCCACCCACCGCCAAATATCATCAGCAAAGCAGGCAGCTTGCCTTTATATTTAGTTGGCGAAAAAACATCCAGTTTTAAAGCATGATTGTTAATGGTGCAATAAACAATATCCTTCACCGTGCTTACACTATCGCCCAGGTTTAGCTGCGGAATGCGGGCCTCGGGATTTGATTTTTTAACACCCGCGAACGCGCTGTTGTATGAGAATGAGGTATCGGGGATATTGGTTATCCCGCTTTGGGCATTGGAGGTTTGCAGTCCGGCTAATAAAGCTATGCCCGGTACCAGGATGTGGCGTAGATATTTGGCAATCATATCAACCAAATTAAATAAAAAATGTCATTCCGACAATTGGTCGAAATGACATTTACACTGTCTAAAACGATTATAATACGGCCGTTGATTCAGTTACTGCAACCGGCTTATCTCTGAAAAACAGCAGGAATGCAATAAGCACAACCGCAGCTATTTCAGCTGGAATCAACCAGATAGCATGCCAATCATGACCTGTGGCAGTTTTGTGCGCATCAACCAGCGGGCCTGAAATATAAGAACCGATTAGCATACCCACACCATAGGTAGCAAGTGTAATAAAGCCCTGCGCAGCGCTTTTAAAGCGATCACCAGCTAAATTATCTGTATAAAGCTGACCGGTTACAAAGAAGAAATCGTAACATACACCGTGAACTACAATACCGGCAATCAACATCCAGTAGTTTGCATCACCATTTCCATAAGCAAAAAACACATATCTTACTACCCAGGTGAGCATGCCTATCGCAAGCATTTTTTTCACCCCCAATCGCACAAAAAACAAAGGCATAGCTGCCATAAATATCAATTCAGACCACTGCCCCCACGATTGTTTAAAGGCAGCCTCCTTCATACCCGCTTCATTCAGAAACGGGTTTGTGAAATTATAATAAAACGCCAGTGGTACACAGATAGCAATTGAAGCCAGGAAAAAAATAAGGTAAGACCGATTTTTTAATAAACCGATTGACTCCAGGCCAATGAGTTCGCCAAAAGTGGTTTTCTGACCTTTCTTTACAGGTGGGGTATCTGGCAGGGTAAAGCTTAACAAACCTAACACTAATGAAGCCACAGCGGCCATTTTAAAAGTAAGTATCAGTGTATTATTATGCTCCCAGGCTAATTTCCCTATAATAGTCCCCGCAATGATCCAACCGAGCGTACCAAAAAAACGAATTGGCGGAAACTCCTTGTTGGGGTTGGTCATTTGCTTAAAAGACACCGAGTTAACCAGCGCCAGGGTTGGCATATAAATGATCATGTACAGCAATATCACAGGGTAAAAGCTGTCGAAATTACCAAGCGTAGTGGCATACCACATTAATGCCGCGCCAATAAGGTGAAGTATACCCAATATCCGCTGCGCTGAAAAATACTTATCAGCAATAAGACCGATAATGAACGGCGCTATGATAGCACCTAAAGACTGCGTTGCATAAGCGGTACCGATCTGTGTACCCGATGCTTTCAACGAATTAGCCAGATAGGTACCCATAGTAACAAACCACGCGCCCCAGATGAAAAACTCCAGGAACATCATGACGGATAATTTGATCTTAATTGTGCTTCCCATAGCAAAATTGATTAAAGGTTTATAATTGGTTTGGTTGGTTTATTTCTGCGTAAGGATGTACTCTACCATAGCTTTGGCATCATCCTTAGATACAGAGGGGTGCGGGGTCATGGCCACATCGCCCCAGCTGCCGCTACCGCCCTTAATTACTTTATCGGCCAGTTTGTCTACATCGGCCGATGTGTATTTGGCGGCGATATCCTTAAGCGAAGGACCAACCAGCTTAGTATCATATTTATGACAGGTATTGCAATCGGCCGATGCCATCAGGCTTTCGCCTTTTGAGGTGCCGCCAACGGCTTCGGTACCATTTTTAGCGCCGGCTGTATCGGTACTTGAGTTTTGCGCTACAGCATCCTGTTTGGTATTGGTAGTATCGCTGCCGCTGTTGCTTGATTTACCGCCGCAAGCCGCGATAGCTAAAGATAAAGAAAGAATTAAAATAGACTTTTTCATTAGTTGTTATTGGGGTGTTGTATTTCTGTTTCTGTTATATACCTAAAGTTTTACGGTTCAATGCCTCATCCGCGCCCGACGCCGCAAAATCGTCAAACGCTTTATCAGTTACCCTGATGATGTGGTCTTTTATAAATTGCGCGCCTTCGCGTGCGCCATCCTCGGGGTGCTTTAACGCGCACTCCCACTCCAGTACCGCCCAGCCCGGGAAATCGTATTGTGCCATTTTGCTAAAGATCGATTTAAAATCAACCTGCCCGTCGCCCAGCGAACGGAAGCGCCCGGCACGGTCTACCCAGTTTTGATAGCCACCGTAAACGCCCTGACGGCCTGTCGGGTTAAACTCCGCATCTTTTACGTGGAACATCTTAATTCGTTCGTGATAAATGTCGATATATTCCAAATAATCCAGGCATTGCAATATAAAGTGTGATGGATCGTACAATAAGCAAGCGCGTTTGTGCTGATCTACTTTATCCAAAAACATCTCGTAGGTGATGCCATCGTGCAGGTCCTCGCCGGCGTGGATCTCGTAACACAGGTCGATACCGTGGTCTTCGTATACATCCAAAATCGGTTTCCAGCGATTGGCCAGTTCGGTAAAGCAGGTATCAACAATACCTGCCGGCCTTTGCGGCCATGGGTATACCATTGGCCACAGCAAAGCCCCGCTAAATGTAACGCTGGCGGTTAAGCCCAGGTTTTGTGATGCCTTGGCGGCATATTTCAATTGCTGAACGGCCCATTCCTGCCGGGCTTTAGGATTATTACGATATTGCTCGGGCGCGAAACCATCGAACAGGTTATCATAAACCGGGTTTACGGCCACCAGTTGACCTTGCAGGTGGGTAGATAACTCGGTGATCTCTAATCCGGCGGCGTTAACGATGCCTTTTATCTCATCGGCATAGGTCTTGCTTTCGGCGGCCTTTTGCAGATCGATAAAACGCGGATCGCCGGTGGGCAATTGCACACCTTTAAAGCCTAAACCCGCTGCCCATTTGCAAATAGAATCCAAACTATTATATGGCGCTGTATCGCCAATAAACTGCGCTATAAATATGGCTGGTCCTTTAATTGTTTTCATAGGTTGATTATATTTTCAGGTCGATCCATTTCTGTTCAGACTTGCCCGATTCGATCACATGTTCGATAAAGGCCATACCGCGTACCCCTTCGGTAATTCCCGGATAATCCATCGATTCGGGTGATGGTTGCCTGCCTTCCAGTCCTCCATCTACACATTCGGCAAAGTTGCGGTACAGGTTAGCAAATGCTTCCAGGTATCCCTCAGGATGGCCTGGCGGCGTGCGGGTATTATGCTGCGCGAAACTGCTGGTATAACCCGCGCCGGTTCGCCATATCTCAGTTGGTTTATCCAGCCATTTCACCTGCAGGGTATTGGCATCGCACTGCTGCCATTCCAGCCCGCCGTGCTCGCCATATACGCGGATCTTTACGTTATTCTCTTCACCCGCAGCTATTTGGGTAGCCATCAGCACGCCGCTGGCGCCGTTAGATAGTTTAAGTAATACAGCACCGTCGTCATCCAGTTTGCGTCCTTCTACTACAATATTAATATCGGCGCAAAGCTTAGTTACCTGAAGGCCACTTACATATTCCAATAAGTTAAAAGCGTGGGTACCAATATCGCCCATAGCACCGGCAATGCCGCTTTGCTTAGGGTCGGTACGCCAGGTGGCCTGCTTGTTGCCGGTAGCTTCGGTAAACTGGCTCAACCAGCCTTGCGGATATTCTACATAAACCTTCCTCACCTTACCCAATTTACCGGAAGCCACAAATTGGCGGGCCTCCTTTACCATGGGGTAACCAGTATATGTATGCGTTAAGCAAAACAGCTTGCCACTGGTTGCAACTACTTTTTCCAGTTCAAGGGCTTCGGCTAAAGAAAAGGTCATGGGTTTATCCAATACTACGTGGAAACCGTTCTCCAAAGCCATCTTGGTTGGCGCGAAGTGTACGTGATTTGGCGTTACGATGCTGATCACCTGCGCACGCTCATTTTCCGGTAGTTGCTTTTCCTTTTCAATCAATTCAACATACGAACCATACGCCCGGCTTTCGGGGATGCCTAACAGTAGCCCGCTAGCTTTGCTCTTTTCGGCATCGCTGCTGAAAGCGCCGCAAACCAGTTCGTATTTATCATCAATACGGGCAGCTATACGGTGCACCGCGCCAATAAAAGCCCCGCTGCCACCGCCTATCATGCCTAATCTTAGTTTCATCAATTTAGTTTTTTATTAATCACTATTTAGTTCCCTCCCAAGGGAGGGGCGCGACGGACGGTGTTGTGGCAGGGAGGGGGTTTATAAGATTATATATCTCCTCTCTTTGGGCGTTGCCTCCGGCCCGGGCTTTCCGTTCCAAGTCCTCGCCTTGCCTTCCCGCATTTCCACTACACGCTGTGGGCTTTACACTGCAATCCCTAACGCGGGTTTGCTGCTCTGCCACCTCTTTACCCACCCCGACGTTGCTTCGCTCGCCGGCCCTCTCTTCGCTGCGCGGGCAGCCGGCAAGTTTTACAGTATTTGTCTGTAGCGAGGGGGTTCAAACCCCTCACTATGGTTATCAAATCCTCTCTTTTGCCGCAGGCAAGAGAGGGTGGTCCAGCGAAGCGTAGACCGGGTGAGTGATCGCCGCTTTGCTATTGCAAAGGCTTTATCTCCCTCACCCAAATATTCCTGAAGCTGATCGGTTCGCTTTTGTCGCCATGGGCCTGCAACTTTATCGGGCTGGCACCATGTGCTTGCGTGTATGCCGGCTGACCGATATATAAGGTCGGCCCCTTCAACTCAAAATTGTTTTGAACCAACACACCGTTAAACAAAACGGTAACCCGGGCCGGGCTTTTCAGGCTGCCATCTGTGTTAAATACCGGAGCTGTCCAGATCACATCGTACGTTTGCCATTCGCCAGGTTTTTTATTAGCATTGGCCAGCGGGATAGATTGCTTGTAGATGCTGCCTGCTTGTCCGTTGGTGTAGGTTTTGTTATTGTAGTTATCCAGCACCTGTAGTTCGTAACCGGCATCGCCCTTACCTATCGATGCTAAAAACACACCACTATTGCCGCGTGCCTGATCGCTGCCCGTAATGTTTTCGGGGATCTTCCACTCAATGTGCAGTTGGTAATCTTTAAAGGATTGTTTGGTTTCGATATTCCCGGCACCCTTGCTCACCTTCATGGTTCCGTTTTCTACCGTCCATTTAGCGGGGCTTTTATCATTGGTACTTACCCATTGATCCATGTTTTTGCCATCAAAAAGGATGATCGCGTCAGACGGGGGGGCGGTATTGGTAGCGCCGGGGGTAACTATAGGTGGCACTGGTGTATAAACTTCAGTGTCCTCGTGCTTAGCTTGCGCCGATGCGGTCATTAAACCAGCACCTAAGGCAAAAGCAAATAACAAATTACGTTTCATAGTCAGATGATTTGTATACAATTTATTTAAGCAGCGTATTTTTAATATAGGCCGCGCTTTGCGTAATGCTGGCATAAGCATCCATCCCGAAGTTTTCCTGCTCCATAAAGATGTGCTTCACGCCCGATAACTTCTGCTCGGTAAAGATCTTTTTAAAATCGATAGTACCCGAACCGATCTCGGTATTAATGCCATGGTTCTTTTTGTCCATATCCTTTACATGCCACATGCTGAAGCGGCCCGGGTGCTGTTGCATCAGTTTGATCGGGTCATGGCCGGCACGGACTACCCAATACAGGTCCATTTCAAAAGTAACCGACGGGTCGGTCTCCTTCAGCAGTACGTCGTATAACATGGTACCATTTATCGCTTCAAACTCGAAGTTGTGGTTATGGTATCCTGTTTTCAGGCCCGCGGCTTTGTTCATGGCAGCTATCTTGTTGATCTTTTGCGCGCAAGTACTAAAATCGGCTACGGTTTTGCGCCAGGTATCGTTCAAATACGGGATAACGATGGTAGTTTGCCCTAAAGCATGCGCGGCATCGATATAAGCCTTCTGATCGTCGGTTTTTCCCTTATCAAAAAATAGATCGGCACCGTAATGGCCGCTTGGCGAGGTAAGGCCGTTATCGCTCAATAACGATTTAAAATCCTTAGCGCTCAGTCCCCAGAACGATTTTTTAGTGGTATCATAACCAAAGGTCTCCACTTCTTTATAGCCGGCTTTGGCCACTTTGGCAATAGTGCCTTTTACATCTTTAGGCAAAAAATCGCGCATGGAATATAGCTGTATGCCCACCTTTAGGTTTGATGGCGCAGCCAAAAGCATACCGGGTTTGGCCAAAAGCATACCTGCTGACAGCATAGCGCTTTGCTTAAGGAAATCTCTTCTGTTATTCATTATATATAGTTAGATGGATTAATGGTTATTTATAAATTAAACATCGCAGATCTGGATAGCCTTTTTTAGCGATGCCATTTTATCCGGATTTTTTGGGATAAACTCCTGCGCTACGTAACCTTTAAAACCGGTGGCGGCTATGGCCTTCATAATAGCCGGATAATAGAGTTCCTGGGTTTCGTCGATCTCATTACGTCCGGGCACACCGCCGGTGTGGTAATGCGCGATGTACTGATGATTATCATTAATATTACGGATCACATCACCCTCGTCAATTTGCATGTGGTAGATATCGTAAAGCAACTTAAAATTCTCCGATCCTAAGCGTTTGCACAGTTCCGCACCCCACGATGTGCGATCGCACATGTAATCCTTATGGTTTACCTTGCTGTTCAGCAATTCCATCACCAGTACTACCTTATGTTTTTCGGCCAATGCAACCAGGGGTTTCAACCCTTCCACACAATTTTTCCAACCGGTTTCGTTATCCATGCCACGGCGGCTACCGCTAAAGCAGATCAGGTTGGTATACCCGGCCGCAGCCACTTTTGGGATCATCTCCGAATAGTTTTTTTGCAGTTGCGCGTGAAATTTAGGCTCGGCAAAACCATCGGTCAGGTTTATCTCGGCGCCATTACACATCGGCGAATCCAATCCGTGTTTTTTTAAAGTAGGCCAATCGGCTGGGCCAACCAGGTCGATACCTTTAATGCCCATTTTTGCGGCGTTAGCACACAAAGCGTCAACCGACATATCATTATAACACCACCGGCATACCGAGTGGTTAATGTTTCCTTTTAATGCCATATTGGTGTTATCCGGTTCGGCAGCTTCGCTTGTAAGCGATGACAGCATACCTGCCGCGCCTACCGCAACTGTGCCGGTAACCATGTTTTTTATCGCTGTACGGCGGTTTTGATTATTTGCCATTTGCTGATCAGGTTTTTTAGTTCAAATTAATTAGGTGGCCCAGGCTTTATCGCCTTTTTTATAAGGCAGGTTGCCATCATATCGCCCCGGAACAGGCACATAGCGCAATGCCTGCGTAGCACCTTCTTTTGATGTAAAGTAGCCCAACAAGGTCAACTCTTTCATCATACGGAAATAATGGTTCGGATCTTCCTTCTTTTTGGTTTTGGTATAATCCTTTTGTTCCTTGTCCAATTCGTTCAGCATTTCGGTACGCTGCGCGGGTGTGATGGTCATAAAATCGGCCTTATACTTAGCCTTAGAAACATCATCTATTTTTTTGATACCATCTAAAAATATAGCCTGGTCCTTATCGTTATAACAATCCTTCACCATAAAGGCCATAAATTGGCCGATATGCACGGCCTTGGCACCCGGTGTTTTAGTTGCAGGGATGATGGTATCGCCTATCTCATCAAGCAGCGCCACCTGCGCCTGGCTAAATAGTTCGTTATAGTTTTTTGGCGCGGTCACGCAACCGTTCAAAAAGAACTCGGCCCCAATTACCGTGCCGCCCATCAACAGGGCCACCCTCGAAATAGCTTCTCTTCTGTTCATATATTGATATTGATATGATTAGCTTTTGTTAATTATTCGCCCAGTTTCCAGCCTTGCCTGTAGGTGCGTTTTACGTATTGGTTAGCCTCGTCAACATTGGTTACCTTCATGTTGTCGTTATCCCAAACCAGTTTGGTGTTGCGGCCAGGATAATTGAAGCCTTTACCATCGGCCTTAGGCACACGGATCTCATGACCACGGATTGCCAGGTTAGCCATCAGCAAGCACTCGGTAAGCGGACCAGCTTTATCAAACGATGAGCTTAATTCTGTTTTACCATGACCGGCAATACAACCTTCAACCCATTGCGCGTAGTGGCCGTTGGCGCTGCCCGGTACCCTTGCCAATGTTTGTTTAACGTGCACCTGTTCGGTACGCGATGTTGGCAACAGCTTCGGATTTTCGGCATAGCAACCAGCTATCATTTTACCTTTGGTACCTACAAACAGGATACCGTTGCCCTCATTATCGCCAAATACTTCGTTAGGGCCTAATTCGGCAGGGCGTTCGGGTTGGATACCGCCGTCCATCCAGTGCAGGGTAACATCTCCTTTGGTTTTATTGGTTTTAGGGAAGGTAAGCGTAGCATGGCTTGATGGCGGGCAACTATCAGGGAAGTAGCCCTGTTTAAACTCGCCTACATATACGCTGCCTACGCTGGCCTGCACATCGCGGGCATACTTCAGGTTCAGCACGCTGAAAGGGGCCTCAACAATGTGGCAACCCATATCGCCTAAGGCGCCGGTTCCGTAATCCCACCAGCCGCGCCAGTTAAACGGCACCAGGTTATCTACGTAATCTTTTTGCGGCGCGGTACCCAACCACAGGTTCCAGTCTAAGGTAGCTGGTACCTGCTTTGGCGTGCTTGGCCATGGGATGCCTTGCGGCCATACGGGGCGGTTGGTCCAGCAGTATACAGTATGTACATCGCCGATAACGCCGGCATTATACCACTCCATCAACTGGCGCACACCATCGCCCGATGAGCCCTGGTTGCCCATTTGGGTTACCACCTTGTAGCGCTCGGCAGCTTTAGTTAAAGCGCGGGCTTCGTACAGGTCATGTGTCATTGGTTTTTGCACATAAACGTGCTTGCCCAACTGCATAGCGCCAAGGGTTACAATGGCGTGGTTATGATCGGGCGTTGATATCGAAACGGCATCGAAGTTCTTCGACTCTTTATCGAACATCTCGCGCCAGTCTTTATAAAATTTAGCTTTAGGGAATGCTTTAACCGATGCAGCCGCGCGCACCTCATCTACATCGCACAGGAAAGCGATCTCGGCCTTGCCGCTTTTGTAGAAATTGGCAATATCACTTTGGCCCTTACCGCCAACACCCACACCGGCAATCAACAGTTTATCGCTTGGCGCGGTAAAGCCCTTGCCGCCCAGCACAAAACGGGGCACTATCATAAAACCGGCAGCAGCAATGGCGCTGTTCTTTATAAAATCGCGCCTCGAATTATCTTTAGGCTGCTCTGTAGCTTCATTTTTCATATAAGGTCTTTTTTATTTTGATTAGATGTTTCTGTTCTTTAATTCGCCAACGGCATGATCTACCGCGCGGGCGGTTAATGCCATATAGGTTAACGATGGGTTTTGGCATGCTGCCGATGTCATACAGGCGCCATCGGTAACATAAACGTTCAGCGCGTCCCAAACCTGGTTGTGTTTATTCAGTACCGATGTTTTTGGATCTAAACCCATACGTGCGGTGCCCATCTCGTGGATGCCCGCGCCCAGGGTGTAGCCGTTATCAAACGATTTTACGTTTTTAACACCGGCCTTCTCCAGCATCTCTACCGCGTCGGCCATCATATCAACGCGCATTTTTTGCTCGTTTTCTTTTATTTCGGCATCGATAGCTAAGGTTGGCAGGCCCCATTTATCCTTATTGGTATGGTCTAAAGTGATCTTATTATCGTGGTAAGGCAAGGTCTCGCCAAAGGCGGTGATGCCCATACCCCACTGGCCCGGTTCGGTCAGCGCCTCCTTAAAGTCTGCACCGATGCCCATTTCGGCAATCTCCCGGCTCCAGCCTTTTCGGCTCGCGCCGCCCTGGTAGCCGAAGCCGCGCAGGTAATCGCGTTTATCGCCAAACAAATTGCGATAGCGTGGCACATAAATGCCGTTGGCACGGCGACCGTAATAATACTTATCATCATAACCTTCCATCTCGCCGCTGGCACCCAGTTTAAAGTGGTGGTCCATCAGGTTATGGCCCAGTTCGCCACTGCTGCTGCCCAGGCCACCTTCCCAAACATCAGTAGCCGAATTCATCAGCACCCAGGTTGAGTTAAGTGTAGAGGCGTTCACGAAGATCACTTTGGCAAAGTATTCGTAAGTTTTGTTGGTTTCAGCATCAATGATCTCTACGCCCCTGGCCTTTTTGGTATCCTTATCGTACAAAATTTTGGTAACGATAGAGAACGGACGCAGTTTTAAATTACCGGTAGCCCTGGCTGCCGGCAGGGTTGCCGACTGTGTGCTGAAGTACCCGCCGAACGGACAACCCAGTGCGCATTTATTGCGGTACTGGCAATTGGTGCGGCCATTGTGCGGCACGGTGATATTAGCCGTACGACCAATGATCATATGCCTGTCTTTATAAGCGGCTTTGATACGGGCGGCCACATCTTTCTCAACAATGTTCATTTGCATGGCAGGCATGAAATCGCCATCAGGAAGTTGTGGCAAGCCTTCAAGCGAACCACTGATGCCGGCAAATTTTTCTACATGGCTGTACCATGGGGCCAGGTCTTTATAACGGATCGGCCAATCAACAGCGATGCCATCCTTGGCGTTCCCTTCAAAATCAAAATCGCTCCAGCGGTATGATTGGCGCCCCCACATCAGCGAACGGCCACCTACATGATATCCACGAAACCAATCAAATGGTTTAGTTTCGGTATACGGGCTTTCTTTTTCGTTAACCCAGTAATCAAGATTGGCTTCGCTTAGCACATAATCGCGTTTCAGCACCGGGTGATCATTGATCATTTGCTGGGTACGGCTTCCATGATGAGGTATTTCCCATGGATCTTTATTGGCATTCACATATCCCTTAATGTGTTCGATATCTTTGCCACGCTCCAGCATTAGGGTTTTTAAGCCTTTCTCCGTCAGTTCTTTAGCGGCCCATCCGCCTGATATTCCAGACCCGATAACTATCGCGTCGAATACGTTTTCAGCCATATATAAAAGGTTATAAAGAGGTTAATTATTATAGGGAGATGTAAATATATTGCTTTTTTCTAATTAGCAACATTGGTAACAAAATGGATACAATTGCCCATGTAATTGTATCATGTACACTTAGTTCAAAAGGATGGATTTTATGCTGATATCCGATAAAAAAATATCAAAATAAGGCACTATAGTACCATGGAGAATATCATGTACATACAATAGTGTCGCATGCTGACAAAAATAAATTTTCAAATAAAACTTGCAACCAATTGATTGCATTAATATATTTGCAACCATATAGTTGCAAGAAATACTACAAAATGACCAGACGAGACGTATTCCAGGGCATTGCCGACCCCACCCGCCGCATGATACTGGCTTTGCTGGCTTTACAAGCCATGACACCCAATGCCCTTGCCGAACGCTTTGACAGTACCCGGCAGGCGGTATCCAAACACGTCGGCATACTAACCGAGTGTGGCCTGGTTACACAGCAACACCAGGGGCGTGAGATATATTATCATTTAAACACCAATAAAATGAAGGAAGTAGATGCATGGCTGGAACCGTTCCGCAAGATGTGGGACGACAAGTTTAACGAGTTAGAGAACGTATTAAATAACCTTAAAAACAAAAACCAATGATGAACATGAATGAAACAAAGATCAGCAAAGCCGCATCGGGCAAAGCGCTGATCGTAACACGCGACATTAACGCACCTGTAGATGCTGTTTGGCGCGCCTGGACCGAGGCCGAACTGCTTGACCAATGGTGGGCGCCAAAACCATGGAAGGCCGTTACCAAAAGAATGGACTTTACCGAAGGTGGCCAATGGTTTTATAAAATGACCGGCCCCGATGGCGAAGGCCAATGGTGCCTGGTAGATTTTGGTACGATAGATCCCGGCAAAAGCTTTACCGCTACCAGCGTTTTTGCTGATGAGGATGGCAACAAAGCCCCCGGTTTCCCTAATATGTACTGGAAGAATGAGTTCACTGCTACGGCTACCGGTACTACAATAACCGTAGAAATGTCATTTGACAGCGAAGCGGAACTGGAGCAAATTGTGGGCATGGGTTTCAAAGAAGGCTTTACCATGGCCCTTGGCAACCTGGACGAATTGCTGGCTTAAGCAATACCGCATCAATAAAAAAAAGCGTGGCGCAAAAAGATACACCACGCTTTTTTATTGATACCCGTTTAAATCACTATTTACCATCGCCGGCATTACCGCCGTTACCGCCGCCCCCCGGTGGCGGATTTCCGCCATTACCCGCACCGCCGCCGGCTGCACCGCCAACTTTAGCCGGATCATACTTACCCAATATAAAACCTGCTATGGCCGAAATGATTGCCGCCAGTTCCTTACCTTCCAGTATATTTAATACCCCGAACAGAATAATTGAAATAATAAGCGAAAACAACGTGATAAATTGTAAACCACTCTCGCCCATTAATAGCGATGCCAGATTGTTATTATCACTCCGGAACAAGATGTAAAAGAAGCCTCCGATAATAATTGCCAGCAAACCGGCAAATATAAAAGAGGTCCACTGTCTGAAGTTTTGCTGCGATTGCTCAATATTCATCCGGTTGTTTATCACCTTGGTTATCTTGGCAATATCAGCGTTTATCTTTTCGATGTTCTTTTTGCTGGTTTCTACATTGCCCTTCACCGTCTTCATGGCGTTGTTATAACTATTGGTCAACGCTTCCCTTTTTTGCGTATCGGGGTATGTCGCCGGGTTTTCCAGGTTCACTGCCATTGGCGTGTAGATCTGCAGCAGGTTTTTGTTGGTATTTAAATTATCGGTCTGTGCGCCCAGGTCGCCCTGTAATTTGGTGATCATAGATGTCAGGTCGATATATGAAACATTAGGGCCGATATCACCTATCTGTGCAACGGCATCAACCGTTTGATTGGAAGCCAGATCGAGCGGGAGCGTATAAGTAGCAGCCGGGGTTTGGGCAAAAATTCTGACCGCTGTAATAAGCGCTGCCAATAGTGTAAATAGCTTTTTCATGATTAAAGGTTTAAGGTTATATTTTTAGCTTTATACCTAAAGCCAGCATTTTTGTACGGGTAAAATTGCTGCTGGGATCTTCTCCCTCGCTATAATCAAGGCCTAAACCCAGGTTGCCTTTGCCATCAGGATAAATATTTGCCCCAATAGATAACCAATGCACATTACCCATGTTGTACAAATTATCGTTCAATACCTTACGGAAGGTATAATCGATAGTGATCTGCATAAAATTGTACTGATAGCGCGATATCGGGTTTAACTCGGCATAAAAACGATTGGCCCAAAAGCTGGCCTTCTGGCTGCCTTTATTAATGCTGTTGTAGTATTCGAGGCCGGTATAGGGATAATATTTAAAAATTACCGCCTTGGTATCGTTTCGCACAGGCGCGCCCGGTTCAAAATTATGCGAACCGCTGAATGACAGGAAGCCTTTGGTCTGCGTTGTTTCCAGCGATTTTACCAGATCGTTCTTATAATCAAACGAACCGGTTATAAACGGATGCGCCCACCAATGATTGGCCACACTCACCAAAAATTCGGTATTGATGCCGCCGGTCAGGTTATTTTTCTTCTTGTCATCCTTGTCGATGCTGTTTTTATGCCATTCAAACTTGGGATAAAATACCAGGCTGGTGTGGCCGGTTTGTAACAGATCAAGTTCGGATACCCTGACAGCCATATCTAAAACGGTGTAGTACAGCTTGTTCTCGTAATCATTATTCCAAAGGATGCTGGCGGGTTTAGCTTCTTCTTTAGCGCCATCAAATGATCGCCGCAAGGCAATATTGCTTTTTGCCAGCGCCGCGCTTATTTTACCAATACCACGCACAAAATTGGGGATACTGTCGGTATGCGCATGATGAGTTGTATCACTGTAATTATTGGCCGATGCCTTAACTGTTAAGAACACCAGCGCTGTTAAGATCAACCGCGTTTTCATGCTGCTACCCCTAACCTTTCACATACTAATGCTATCAGCTTTTTAACCGTAAGTCCACTGGCTTTTACTTCCTGTGAGGTAATGGTAGCGCCCGCTAAAATATCTTCCATATATTCCCTTAGCGTAATAGCTATAAAGCCCAATGCAGTGGAATCGAGATTAAGCGGAAACTCGGTTAGCTTTTTGGTGTAATCGGTAATGTCTTCAGGATCGAGGTTGGCCTTTTCTGCAAGGATAGCGATCACTTTTGCAGTTACTTCTTCAATAGTTGGCATAATTAATAAAATTTAAGGTCTAAGAATAAGGATATGCTTTAATGCGAATATCCTGTTAATTACCTGCAAGTTAAAGATTAACTTATGCCATATTATACCGTAAAAACACGGTATTTTAATGCGTTAATTATGAAAATGAAAGAGCGACAGGCAGCAGGTGAACATTGATGGGGAGTTGAACCCCGGCTGTGCTAGCAGCCTTCGACCGGACGAAGTATCAGCAGCTTACGGCATCATTCAAAGCCCCCGCCCCCTAAAGGGGGAGAGCCATTTTAAAATCCCTCCTTTTGTTTTTGTTGACGATACAAAGGTTGAGCGGCACTGCGCAGTGTATTTGCGCAGTAAAAAATATTTTAAAATATTTTTTACTTTTTAATGAAACTAAAAGAATATCAAGTGTGTACTTTTAAAATTGATGCGCAAAATTATAACCCTTTCCTTTTTATTGTTTGGCTTTTTATGGGCCAGCGGACAATCGTGGCAGCTGAACAGCGAGACAAATGGTATTAAGGTTTATACCGCGTCGGTACCCGATTCGAAGGTAAAAGCCATTAAAGTAGAATGTTACTTTGATGCCACCCTTGCCCAACTGGTTACCGTATTACTTGATGTTAAAACATGTACCGAATGGGTTTACAGCACCAAAAGCTGCACGCTGCTGAAGCAGGTATCCCCGTCAGAACTATATTATTATTCGGAAGTAAACATTCCCTGGCCTGCCCAAAACCGCGATTTTGTGGCGCATTTGGTGGTAACGCAAAACCCCGAAACCAAAGTTGTTTATGTTGATGGCCCAGTGGTGCCGGGCATGGTGCCTGTTAAAAAGGGAATTGTACGGATAGAGCATTCAACGGGAAAGTGGGTGATCAGCCCGGTAGGGACTAACCGGGTACACGTGGCGTACACGCTGCAGGTAGATCCCGGTGGCGCTATCCCCGCCTGGCTGGTAAATATGTTCGCGGCTAATGGCCCTACGCAAAGCTTTAGCAAATTGCGGTCGCAAGTGCAAAAGCCGGTCTATAAGGAAGCATCGCTTCCATTTATTAAAAATTGATATAAGACCGCGGCAATTTTATTAAAAGCACACCGGCCCCTGGCTGCTGCCAAACGGGAATTTATTAACCCTGCCATGCGTGTAATGATCGCACACCTTATGGTCGCGGTACATTTTTTGGCCTGTAATGGGTTGAATTTGCAATGCCGGGTTACCGGTTTCAGTCTTAACAGGCTGAGCAATTAAAATGTCATTCTTCTTCATAACATTTTCCCTCCTGAAAATTTTAGGTTTATAGCAATTACTATATAAAGTTACGCAGCAAACCCGCTCATTTGCAAGGTTTTTTAAAAGAAAATTTACCATAAAGAAAACCCGGCATCCCACAGTTAAAAAACACCGGTAATTGCCGCCATTAATTCAGCCCGCGATATTCGCTGGGAGATTTCCCTGTTTTAGATTTAAATATTTTGGTAAAGTGTGATGGATGTTCAAAGCCAAGGTCATAAGCAATTTCGCTGATGGAATTATTAGTGCCCCATAACATCGATTTCGCCTTATCTATCATTTCCAGGTGGATATGCTCCTGGGTGGTTTTGCCGGTAAACTTGTTCAGCAGGTCGGATAAATAATGCGGCGATAGGTTCAGCCGCGACGCGAAGTATTTTACGCCGGGCAAACCGGCCTCTATCAATGTATCCTGTAAAAAATATTCCTTCAACAATTTTTCAAACTGCTGCACTACATCCGAATTTACTTTGGCCCGGGTGTAAAACTGGCGATCGTAAAAGCGATTGCAATAATTCAGCAGTAGTTCAATATTACTCACAATAAGGCCCTGCGAATGTTTGTCGAGGTTTTGGGAGTATTCGCGCTCTATTTTCGCTACGCAATCTTTAATGATCAGCTTCTCTTCTTCCGAAATATGCAGCGCCTCGTTGGTTTCATAATTAAAAAACGAGTATTGGTGGATCTTCCGGCCCAGATCTGTGCCATGGATCAGGTCGGGGTGAATAAACAACGCCCAACCCTCGTCAACCACCACATCGGGCCCTGGCGATATAACCTGCCATGGGGCAGTAAACATTAGCGAACCTTCGTTAAAATCATAATAGCCTTTGCCGTACTTCATGGTACCCTCAAACTTTTTGCACGAAATGGTATAAAAACCAAAACGGTAGAGCGTATCTGTCCGGGGCCGGCAAGCATAAAAATCGGCATGATCCACCAGGCTCACCAGCGGATGTTTGGGCGGCGTATACTGCACCAATTTGTGCATATCGCTGATGGATTGGAGATCGGTATATTGATCTGGCATGATTTTATAAAACTACTAATTAAAGTTTAGGCTGACCAAATTGCGGTCAGCCTAAACCTGTATCGATTTAAATGCCGGTTTGGGCGGCCATTTGTTTTTTAAAGCTCACATCGTCTGTTTGCTGGCGGTTTTGCAACAGTTGCGCGGCATCATGTCCTACAGGATAACGCAATTTTTCGGTACCATCGGTGGCCGCTTCGTATATCGCTTCGGCCACCTCGCCAATATTTTCAGACATTGGCCAGTGATCCAGCATGGTAATGAACCGATCGAACGATGGCTTGTAATCCTCCATACCATTTGCGCCAAACAGATCCATCGACCGGCCTGCAAACTCTGTTTTATAACCACCCGGTTCCACTATCTTCAATTGGATCCCCAGCGGGTTCAGTTCGTATTGCATCGATTCGGTTAAGCCTTCCATCGCGAATTTGGTGGCATGATAAAGCGATGAGAACGGGAACGTAACCCGGCCGCCTACAGAAGAAACATTGATGATAATGCCCGATTTTTGCCTGCGCAGAATGGGCAGCACCGCCTGCGTAACGGCGATCACGCCGAACAGGTTAACATCAAACTGTTGCTTGATCTGTTCTTCGGACGCGGCTTCAAGTGCGCCCATAGCCCCGTAGCCAGCGTTGTTTACCAATACATCAATTTGGCCAAACTTTTCTATCCCTGCCGAAATGGCGCTTTGGATACTTGCCTTATCGGTTACATCCAGCCTGGTCAATAACAGGCCATCTAATGGCGATAATTCCGTTTCTTTTTCCGGCGAACGCATGGTAGCTATTACATTCCAACCGTTATTATAAAATAGTTTAGCGGCCGATTTCCCAAACCCGGAAGAGGCGCCTGTTATTAATACTGTCTTTTTCATTTGCTTTAATTTTTAATTTCTAAAGCAAAGTTGCAGCGAATAGCACGGTCCGGCTTATACCTTTCTACCCATCACTTATACATTTGGGAGATATTTGCAGAATTACTGCTGAACAGCCTCCAAAGGTTCGGGTTGTACTACTTTAACCGGGGGCGATTGCGCGCTACCGTTGAATTTCTTCCAGTAGGCGATCAGCTTATTATTAATAGCCGGCCTTAAATTATAATATCGCTTAAACCACTTGTATCGGGTCAATTCCTTTTCATCGAAGCGCTTAATTGAAAACGCGTGCTGCAGGAAATAGTCTTTTGGATAATCGTAATACAGCCCCCAGTTCTCTGGCTTATCGCCCGGCGCGTGGCCCGGATCGTACACTGTACCGAATAAATGATCCCATATGGCAAACTTGGTAGAGAAGTTAGCGTGAAACACCTCCTGGTAGTTAGCGTGATGCCATAAATGCAATTCGGGCGAGTTGATGATGTATTTCAGCTTACCCAGCTTTACATTGATGTTGGCATGGATAAACAAGCCAAACATGGCATCCAGCATCGCCTTGACGGGTATCACCACCGGGTCGGCCCCTAACAAAATAATCGGTGCAAACTCAATGGTTTGATTGATAACGATCTCCATAATATGCGAACGCGAACCCGACAAAAAATCTACCTGCTTGCCCGAGTGGTGCGCCTCATGGATCCGCCAGAAAAACTTATTGGCATGCTGAAAACGATGGAACAGGTAGATGTACAGATCGTGCGTTATCAGGAAAAACAATACCTGTACCGCTACCGGCCAATCCTTCACAAACTGCCAATGCGACCAATCCAGGTTGCGGTTAACGGGTGCAATGATATAATCGAATATCAATATCTTCAGGAAATAGCTTTGGATCAGGGTGTACCACACCAGGTCAACCCAAAAACCCTCCCTGAAGAATGGCAATCCTTTGCGGTATGGCGCAAGCCGTTCCCACAAGATGATAATGATCATCCAACCGATGAGGATTGCCGTTGTAACAGTTAAGGTATCAGGCTTTGGCATTAAACACTTCGTGGTATTCTTTACTAATGTTTACGCGCAAACGCTTCATCGGCGCCAGTTCCGATTCGTATACTTTTTTTACGCCATCGCCTGCCGCGGTTTCCACATCCCTGATATCGCGCACCAAACGCTGTAAACCCTGCGGCTCAACAGAGGCGGCATGATCCGAACCCCACATGGCCCTGTCAAGGGTAAAATGCCTTTCTACAAAAGTAGCGCCCATGGCAACCGCGCCAACGGTAGTAGCCAAACCAGTCTCGTGCCCCGAATATCCCACAGGCATACCCGGGAATTTTTGCTTCAGGGTTTGGATCATCTTCAAGTTCAATTCTTCGGGCTTACATGGGTAGGCCGATGTAGAATGCGCCACAAAAACAGGGTAACCGGCATCGTACTGATGGACGAAGCTTAAGGCCTCTTCTATTTCCTTCATGGTAGACATACCGGTAGATAACATCAGCGGGCGGCCGGTTTCTAAAATACGGCCAATCAGCGCCAGGTCGGTTAACGAAGCTGATGCCAGTTTATAGATAACGGTATTAAACTGCTCCATAAAATCAACCGATGGCACATCCCATGGTGATACAAACCAGTCGATACCCAGTTTTTTGCAATACTGGTCGATAGCAGCGTATTCGGCAATGCCAAATTCGGTTTTGCGTTTATAATCGATATAGCTCATGCGGCCCCAGGGGGTATCGCGCATAATTTCCCACTGATCTTTAGGTACGCAAATTTCCGGTGTACGTTTTTGAAATTTCACCGCGTCGGCTTTGGCGGCCACGGCTTCGTCAATCAATTTTTTGGCAATCTCCAGCGAACCGTTGTGGTTGATACCGATCTCGGCTATCACATAGCAAGGCTGCCCCTCGCCTATTATACGACCAGTGTGCAGGGTTATGCTCCCACTTTTAGCAGGAATAGCTAAATTTACCACGCCGCTTTTAGCTTCGACGATCAACTCCGCAAATTCGCGGAAGCAGCCTTCGCCACCTTTAGCCTGGCAAATATGATCGGTCTGGGCTTTTATGCCCGAAAGCGCGTCGGCAGGGCAAGCCGTTAAGCCTACCAGCTTCATTACTTCCAAATCGTTATAATCATCGCCAATATAAGCGATCTCTTCTTGTTGCAGGTTCAGGCGGGTCATGATATCCTTCAGTACCGCCGGTTTATCCTTTACCAGCAGGTGCAATTCAGTGATCTGCAATTTCTCCGCCCTTTTTATAAGCGATGGCGATCTCTCGCCGGTAATTATCGCGGTATCAACACCTGCCAGTTTAAGCAGGCGCTCGCGGCCCATACCATCGCGGACATTGAATTTCTTTTCGCTTTCGCCCTGCGGGCCATAATATACACCGCCATCGGTTAAAACGCCGTCGCAATCGGTTATTAATAATTTTATACGGCTTGCTTTTTGTTGTAAGGTTTCGTTCATCATGTGTTTAAGTTTTTATATCGCTGTCCATCCGCCGTCTACTACCAGGTTAGCGCCGGTCATATAAGCCGATGCGTCGCTGGCCAGGAAGATCAGTGCCCCCTGGTAATCGGATGGGTTAGCCATGCGTCCTAATAATGTTTTTGCTGAATATTGCCCGATAAACTGTGTGGATTGTTCGTTCTCTACCCCGCCCGGCGATAGGGTGTTTACCCTTACGCCTTTATTGCCCCAGTACGAGGCCAAGAAGCGGGTAAAGTTCAGCACCGCGCCTTTGGTGATAGGGTAAGCGGCCGATTTGTAAAACACCTGCTCGCCCGCTTCATTTTTATAAATAGATTGATCGGGACCTACCATTCCATAGGTAGAGGCGATGTTGATGATACTGCCCCTCCCCTGCCGGGCCATTCGGGTACCAAATACCTGCGAGCAGAGGAACACGCCGGTAATATTCACATCCATCGATTTCTGTAAGGCATCTAAAGGATAATTCTCAAATGCCGATAACTCAGCTGCCATGGATGGCTTTTCGAACATATCGTTTATGGCCGCGTTGTTCACCAGGATATCAACAGTGCCAAATTCGTTCATGATGGCTTCCAGCACACCCGTTACCGACTGCTTACTTGTTACATCCATCACCATACCCTTGTGCTGTTGGCCCAGGTTGGCAGCCAGTTGTTTAACTGCCGGTTCGTTTACATCCGTAGCAATTACGTTAGCGCCTGACATAGCCAGCGCCTCGCAATGCTTGCGGCCCAGCAAACCGGTTGCCCCGGTTACTACTGCTATTTTCCCTTTTAACGAAAAGATCTCCATAGCTTAAAGCGCGGCCGGTTTTGGTTTAATATTATAATTATCCACTTTGCGGAAAACAGCCTCCAGCACTTCGCCTTTCAGGTAGCTTTTAATATCGCCACTTTCAATAGCTTCTTTTATTAGTGGCAGCACATCGCGGTAAGCCGATAAGGTATATTCAATATCCTGGTCGGTATGGCTATAGCACATGTTATGGAAACCTGCCCACAGGATGCCGCGTTTAATCATTTCCTGCTGCATCAGGGTTTTCAGTTCCAAACCGTTACCGGCAGCCGGGGTAAACGTAACCATGCTGCGGCAGTTAAAGCCAATGCAGCGGGTGTATTGATCCATGCCCAATTCAATAGCCAGGGCGTTATAACCATCTTTCAGCAGCGCGCCTTTTTCATCAAGATAGGCGGGAACATTTCTATCTCTTAATTCGTTGATGGTAGCTACACAAGCCGCCAGCGAAAGCGCCTCGCCACCGAAAGTGGTATAGCTAAAAACTTCGCTGTCAAACAGCGACATTACATCGTCCCTGCCGGTAAGCAATGCTATCGGCATACCGTTGGCACATGCTTTAGAGAATACGGCCAGATCGGCTTTTACATTAAAGTATTCCTGCGCGCCACCTAAAGCGATGCGGAAGCCGGTCCACATCTCATCAAAAATGAGCAGGGTACCGTTATCCTTACAAGCCTGTGCCAATTCCTGCAAAAAGCCAGGGGCCGGTGCTTCAAAAATGAATGGCTCTAAGATTAAAGCCGCTACGGTTTCATCTAAAGCCGCTTTAATCGATTCGATATCGTTGTACTGGAAAGTATAGGTCAGTTCCTGCGTAGCTTCGGGGATACCTGCATTGCGACTGGTTATGCCGATATACCAATCGTGCCAGCCGTGGTAGCCGCAGCAGAACACCTTATCGCGACCGGTAAAGGCGCGGGCCACACGGATGGCTGCCGAACAAACATCGGCGCCGGTTTTTGAGATCTTTACGGTTTCGGCATTGGGGATCACTTGTGTGATCAATTCCGACAATTCCACCTCCAGCGGGTGCATCAGCGAGAAGGTGATACCATCATTCAGTTGCTGCCTGATGGCATCATCAACAACCGGGTAGGCGTAGCCTAAAGAAATTGGGCCAATGGCCGAGTTAAAGTCGATGTATTCGTTGCCATCCACATCCCAAACGTGCGAACCGGCACCTTTAACGATGTATTTTGGTGCTACGCCTTTGGTAAACTGCCCCGGGCCTTTGGCCAGGGTTTGGGTAATGGGGTGCTGCACTTTCAGCGCGCGCTCATATAATTTGTCCGATTCGGTAATTACCGGGAAATCGTTATCTAATTTTATTTGATTAGCCATAATTTTTTATTCAGCAAATTCATTGATCTTTATTTCGGGCTGATTGCCAAGGGTTTGGTAGCCTAATATCTTTTCGGCTATTTGCTTGCCGGTAAAACCTTCGTAGTTCAGTACTTCGTTCAGCAAAGCCGGGCGGAACCATTTTTCTTCAAGGGCAACAGGCAATACATTGGCCGTGGCGCGGTGCTTCAGTAGCACCTCGGCCACGATAGTATAAAGGCCGCCGGTAACGAAATGATCTTCCAGCGTAACTACCATATTGCTTAACGCGACAGCTTGCAGGATGACTTGCTCATCAACCGGTTTCAGGCTGCGCATATTGATCAAGCCAACCGAAAGGCCCTCGTTTTTCAGCATTTCTACAGTAACCAAAGCCTGTTCGAACATCAGGCCATAGGTCAGTATGGTTACATCGCTACCTATGCTGATCACCTCGGCTTTGCCCCATTCAAATGGTGCATGCTCATGCGTGGTTTTACGGGTGTTAATGCGGGTGTACGCCGGTTGCGGAGCATCCCAGATCGCAGGCAGCATTTTCAGCAGGTCGTCTTCATCAGCTGGAGCAAATACGGTAAGGTTGGGAATACCACGCATAATCGATATATCCTCGATAGCCTGGTGCGTAGGCCCGTTAGCATCCGACAGGAAGCCGGGGATAAAACCACTCAGTTTTACCGGCAGATTGGCGATACCTACATCGGTACGCACAAACTCGAAGGCGCGCATGGTTAAAAACGCGGCAAGTGCATGTACCACCGGTACCCGTCCGCGCAATGCTAAACCGGCTGCAGCGCCTATCATGGTTTGTTCGGTAATACCGGTATCAATAAAACGTTTTCCCAAAATACCGGGCAGGTTGCGCACCAGTGCGCGGTTCTCTGCCGTCATTACCACCAGGTTATCATCGGCCAGCGCGGTTTGGGTTAGTAGTTCTTCGTAAGTCATATATTATCTTACTATTAAAGTTTCAGAAGTTAGTTGGGTAGTGTGGTTGCCGTGCAGTTCAAGCAGTAGCTGGTCTATCTCGTTGGCCGAGAAATTACAGAACCATCGGTCGGCACGTTCCTGTATGCTGGGCAGGCCTTTGCCGCGCATGGTATCGGCAATCACCACGTTAAATTTGCCGGGATGGAAGGGATAGGCGCCGAAAGCTTCGTGCAAGGCATCAAAGCTATGGCCGTTTATCCGCTTTACGGCGGCGCCAAAAGCCTCAAATTTATCAGTAAGCGGCTCTAATGGTATCAATTCCTCGGTGCGGATGTTAGCCTGGAACTGGTTGCGGTCTACCACAAAGATCAGGTTATCTAACTGATAAGCATTGGCTACCAGCATGGCTTCCCAGCAGGTGCCTTCGTTTAATTCGCCATCGCCCAAAATGCAAACAACCTTGTTTTCGCCACCGCGCATTTTTATATCCATCGCCACGCCAATAGCTACCGATGGCAGGTGACCTAAGGAACCCGAGTGAAACTCGATACCCGGAATTTTGGTATTAGGGTGCCAGTAAATATGATCGTGAATGGACAAGTGGTTTTGCAGGCGCTTTTTTTCCAGCAGGCCCAGCTCGGCCAGTGTGCCATAAAGCGCGGGCACATCATGCCCTTTGGAAAGAAAGAGGTAATCGCGATCGGGACTTTCTAAATTATCCGCATTGATATTTAAAAATTCAGTATACAGATAAACGATCAGATCGACCGCCGACAAGGACGCACCAATGAAGCAGCCGCCATCGGTAGACATACGGATGATATGCTCCCTTACATTTAGGGCAATGGCTTCCAACTGGTGTTTTTGATAGTTATTATTCAATTTATAAAGATGTTATGGTGAGTTCAGGATCTGCTTGTTGTAACGACCGGGTTTGCTCCGGCGAAACGGTTTTCAATTCATCTAAATGGTGCCTGTACCAGTTTACACCGGCGTACTGGCGGTTCAGTTCGTATATTTCGGGCTTACGCTGCAACAGGTCGATGATATCCTGGCAGGTAAAACCATCGTTAACCGGGTATAATTCGCTGAATACCGCGTTGATGAAATCGTAGTCGGCTTGATAATCGATGGTAAAGCGGTGCGACATGGAATAATCCAAACCGGTTTCCCAGGTGATGTTGCCAGTACGGTATAATTGCGGGTTCTCCCATATGTATGGTGTGGTATGCTCCAGTTCCATCGGGCGGGTGGCATTTTCCCAGGCACTGGTAAGGCAGTCCATGGTCATAATTTCCACATCGTTACCATCGGGCCAGGTGGCGGGGTGCAGGTTGCTTACATAATCAAACTGGCCTTTGTGCTTAAAATAATAATGCAAAGCCTGGTCTATAACTGCCGGATCTATCAGGGGGCAGTCGGATGGTATTTTCAGCACCATATCGGCTTCATAAAGTTTGCCAACCTGGTAATGCCTGTCAAGCAGGTTATCAATGCTGCCCCTGTAGCAGGGGACATTTAGCTTCAGTGCCTCCTGTTCAATCGCATTATCCTCGGGCTGGGTTGATGTGGCGATGACGATGCTAACCCGGTGCTGTACCATTTGCAGCCGCCTGATCATGCGCGCCAGCAGGCTTTTACCCAATATGGACATCAGCACTTTACCCGGCAACCGGCTGGATGCCATGCGGGCCTGTACAACAATCACTATTTTTTGTGGCATATCACACCTCCGCTAATTCCAGCATTTCTGCCGGGTCTTCTTCTTCAACAATATCCAGGGTTATATTAGGATCAAAATCTTCCTTACTGCCTTCATGCACCATGTACCGACGGCATATGTCTGCAATATTTTCGGCGCTTGTACCCTCATTTTGCAATGGGGCAAGCCTCCGCAACTCATCAACATTAAACCACGAGTGCACTTTTTTACCCAATACAATGCCCGTATACACCACGGTAGAATACTGGGTAATGAGTTCGCAGCAATTGGCTATCATTTCATTGGTATTGCCCGATGTATAAACCAGGGTGCCGGGGGGCGCGTAACGGGCAATTTCTTTTTTCGCCCGTTCCATGTTTTCGTTAGGATGCAGCTTAAATAAAAGTTGGCGGCCTTTAGCGATGGCAACCGCTTCCTTAATAAAGGCGGGCCTATTCTCGTAACGGAAGGTTTCGCGCATATCGGTAGTGGCTACCATCACGTAATCACTGTGCGGGAAATCATTATCTGAAAAGCGGATAAGATTATCATAGTTAGGCATACCGGTTACCACGATCTTGCGCTCTTCGGTGCCGTTGGTTGTAAAATACTCACTGTATCCCTTTGAGGCCGCGCAGTAAACATCACACTGGTTGGTAGAGCCGTTAAGGGCCGTATTCCCGCAAAGAGCGGCCGGTAGTTTCAAGGCTTTAACTATTTTACCCAATAGTGTAAACCTGTCGGTCATACCTTCCTGCACCCAAATGGTTTTGTGCTTTTGCATGCGTGCGGGTACAACAAGGTCGCTGCAATAAACCACCAGGTCATAATTATTTAACCTTGCACCGTAGTCCATTTGCAAGCCGTGCTGGGCTAAATACTTTTCAGAATTAGCTTTGAACTGACCGGCCAGGATGGTGCCGTTGAGCAGGGAAGTATGTTTAATAAGAAATTTAACAAAGGGCGAATCGGTAAATATCTGGCTAAACCAACAATCAAATTCGGGCAATTGCGCCGCTATTTGATGCATTTGGGAGGTTTGATTGATAGAGCCGGTGATAAACAGAATTTTCTGCATGTAATATTAAACTAACCAGGTATTTGTACGCCACAGGCACTTAATTACCTGATAGGTTTAAAGGTAGAGACGGTGTTTTTAAATAAAGTAAAGCGTAGATTAACAAATAATTAAGCAGCTGAAATGCATTAAAAGTAAATGAATATTGACTTAACACTGACAATACATTAGCAGGCTGGTAGAAGAGTACCTTTGATAAGGTTTTAACAATGAGGCATTTGCAACCTTTAGGATAAAAAATACTGGACTTATAAATATATAGCAACCATTTGCCGCCATGCCCGGGCCTGGTGCGCTTCGTGCTCCCACAAGTACATGGTTGAATTTATGCCCTTTGAAATAAGAAGTTGATGCAGCGCCGTGTTGCTGTCTTTTACCACGTCCTCGTTCCCCACCACCAAAACCAGGTCGGTGTGTGAAAGCTCGCGCAGCAGGTTTTCGTCGGTAAGGTTGGGGAGGTATTGCAGGGGCATGTTAAAGTAGATGTTCTCGTCCCAGTAATTACCCAGCAGATCGTTATAATGCCCTATTTGCCGGGTAAGGTCGTAACGGCCACTCATAGCCACCACTTTTTTAAAGATGCCGGGATGCCTTAATGCTGTATTTACAGCGTGGTAGGCGCCCAGGCTGCAACCGGCAGCCACAATAGGCGCATCGTGATTTTTAGTTTTGATGAAAGGCAAAACCTCATCTAAGATATAGTGCTCGTATTGTATTTGCCTTTGGATACGGTAGTAAGGGTGCGCCACCGGATCGTAAAAGCTTTCACGGTCGTTACTATCGATACAGTAGATCTGCACCGATCCGTTTTCTATTTTCGGGCGCATGGCCTCAATCACTCTCCAGTTCTCGTAATCGTAAAAGCGCCCCATGCGGGCGGGGAAAAATAAGATGGAGTCGCCGCTGTGCCCAAAAACCAATAATTCCATGTTTTTTTGAAGCGCCGGGCTATACCATTGTAAGTAATTTCTATTCATGGCAAGGTGCTGCAAAGTACCTGATGCGATATGATGTTTATGTTAATCCGGGATGAAGAATTGACGAAAGTTTAACTTCAATTACGCTTTTCCAAAGGGTGTAGCCCGCTTTGGTGAGGTGCAGGCCATCCTTTTCAAAATAAATTTCGTTAGGGCGGCCGTCCTTTTTCAGCATGAGCTGAAAAATGTTGATGAAGCTCCAGTTCTCATCCTGGCGGATGATCTCGCTTTCAATAATATTATTGGTGTATTTCAGCGCGTCTATCAGGTCCCAGCGGGCCAGGCTTGGTTTAATGGAGATAAAAAAGCAGGGGATATCCCCAAACCGGTCTTTTATTAAAACGGCCAGTTGCTGAAAATAAATGAAGATCTCTTCGGGATGGCGGCCATCGCCCAGATCGTTATCGCCGGCATAAATTACGATGGCCCGCGGATTGTATGGAGCAACCGTGCGATTAAAAAACCAGGTGCAGGCGGCAAGCGTCGATCCACCGAAACCTAAATTAACCGGATCAAAGGCCGCGAAGTCATTCTCCAGGTCGGGCCATAACCTAAACGATGAGCTACCATAAAATAAAGTAACCGGGCGGTTTTTGCTTTGATTTATCTTGCTTTCCAGCCGCCTTACTTCATCCTCATACCAAAACATAAAAGCAACAAGTATTAAATATCAATGTAATGGATGAAGAAGAAACGCTATTCATGCAATACCAATATCGCCTTTACCGATTTATTCATCACCTGGTTTACCATGCTGCGATTAAACAAACGGTATACAATATTATGGTGATGCTTGACCAAACAAAGCAGGTCGGTATCGTGCGCTTCCACAAAATCAATAATACCGTTTAACGGCCTTGCGTTGTTAATATAATTAAACTCCAGCGAAGTATGTTTTATCAGGTCCTTCAGCTGATGCTCACGGGTTTCCAGGTATTTGCTATCTGATCGTTCAACCACGTAAAGCACTTTTATTTTTTCCGAGCCAAAAGCCCTGGTCATTTCGTTTAGCGCGTTAACGTCCTGGGCCGATAGCCGCGTTTCATAATCGGTAGCCAGCGTTATAGCCGGAACTTTTGAAAACTTGCTTTCCAGCGGAATGATCAGCGTGGGTATTTTCACCTTAGATACAATTATACTTACGTTACTACCTACAATACCCGTAATGCCGGTAGCGCCGGTAATGCCCATCACCAATAATTCAACCGGGTTCTCGTCAATATAACGGCCGATCACATTTTTCAGGAAGCCTACCGCGCAAAGCGTAGTTACTTCTACATCTTTATAAGCCTCGTTATCGGTATAAGCTACTACCCAATCTTTAAGTGCCTGCCTTTTATTGGTGTAGTAATCTTCAATAAAAATGGCGTTATAGGTATTATTGTCGATGCCCTCGGTAGGGTGTATGGCGTGTATCACACAAACTTCGGTAGCCAGCGTTTTGGCAAGTTCCATGGCATAAGCCATAGCATTGGCCGCGGCGGCAGAAAAGTCGGTAGCTACAAGGATCTGTTTCATTTTTTACAATTTTAAAGTTACCACTAATAGTCCGTTTTACACAAACAAATGGAAGAGCATGAACAGCAGGAATGATAACGCGATAGATACTGGCAAGGTAAGCACCCAGGCTATGGCGATGCTTTTGATAGTACCGTTATTTAAGTTTTTAGTACCATCCGACGCGACCATGGCGCCTGCGATACCGCTGGACAATACGTGCGTGGTACTTACCGGCAAGCCGAAGCCTGTACTTAGGCCGATGGTTGACGCAGCAACAATTTCGGCCGTAGCGCCCTGCGCGTAGTTAAGGTGCTGGTTGCCTATCTTTTCGCCAATGGTAACTACTATGCGCTTCCAGCCGATCATAGTACCTAAACCTAAGGAGAACGAAATGATAGCGATCACCCATACCGGGGCAAAATCGGTAACTTTAGTTAACTCCTCTGCCGACTGGTGCAACACGTCCTTATCGGCACTGCTGAAGCCGATATTTTTATCATCGCCCAATAAGGCTTTGGTGTTTTTAATTACTGTTTGTAACTGCTTGCGGAAAGCGAAGGTATTGGCCTTATGCTTTGGATCCTTCAGATCGATCAATGCTTTTGACTGGGTGATAGCCGACTTCATATCTGTGATCAGTTTCTGATCGGCTGTGGTGTTGCCGTTATATTTCTGGATGACCAATTCTGTTCTATTCAGGTTGCTTAATATATACTGATCTGGGATAGCATGATTGACCGCGAACTTGGCAGGCAGAAAAGCGATAAGGATAAGCATCAACAGGCCCACGCCCTTTTGCCCATCGTTACTACCATGAAAAAAGCTAACCAACGTACAGGTGGTGATCAGCAATAAGCGGGTTAACAGCGGTGGTTTATCGGTATCGCCCTGGGGAATATGGAACAGGTGCGCGGCTTTAAACACGTTCTTTAGCAGGTACATCAGCATCCAGGCCAAACCAAAACCTACCAAAGGTGAAAGTACCAGAGACGAGCCGATCTCGCCGGCCTTTTCCCAGTTAACGCCTTTGCTATTATAATATAAGGTAAATGCCAGGCTGGAGCCTATCATAGCGCCAATCAATGTATGCGAGCTTGAACAAGGGATACCCAAATACCAGGTACCCAGGTTCCAGATAATAGAGCCTAACAAAACGGCCAGTACAAAGCAGGCGCCGGTATTAACCGGCAGCGCCATCAACTCGTTTAAAGGTACCAGCTTTAAAATACCCATAGCCACAGCTACACCGCCTAAAAACACGCCCATAAAATTCCAAAGGCCCGACCATGGTATAGCATAGGCCGGTTTAAGCGCACGGGTATAAATCACAGTGGCTACCGCGTTGGCCGTATCGTGAAAACCATTCACAAATTCGAAGCAGACAACAGCGAAGAAGCAGATAAAGAAAACAAAAAGAATTGCGCCGCTTAAATCAATATCCCCGATAAAGGGAAGCGAGATCATTTGGAGGGTGTGCAACATTAGGGTTGGTTTATGAAAAACAATGCGAATTGAAGTAAAATAGCGCTTATTAGTTAAAACAACAGGTTACCAAATTGTTATATTTTGGTGCATTTAATAATACCGGCTATTTATTCGCCTGGTTGCAGGTAAGGGATCGAACCTAAAACATGCTCCTGACAGCTCCTGCGTGCAAAGCCTGTTTTGCTTTATTTTTTATAAAGAAAGGCTTGCCTCCTTTCCTATATCTAAACTATTAACTAAACTGATCTTATTTATTATAAAGAACTACCGGGCAAGTAATAAATCTGCGGCGAAGGTAGGGGCGTTACATTAGGTAAATAATAACTGAATGTTATGATAATGGGGATAACTTAACATTGTAAAAATGTTACAATGTAGCATAACAGGTAAAATGGTTATATAATAAAGCCTGTCAGGGATATTTGGTTAACTTTATTAGCGATGACAACACAAACCGAACGCGATCATATCATTGATAAGATCCTCAGCTTTTTCACAACCATCGGTCTTCCTTATCAACTGGAACCTGTTGAAAGCGGACCAGTAATGGCCGGCCTTACCATTAAAAACGGCGTGATGATTATTGACAAGGAAAGGCTATTATATCCCGGCGACCTCCTTCACGAAGCGGGCCATGTAGCTACCATGCCTCCATCCGGTCGACTTACGATGAACGGCATGCTGGGAAAAAAGACCGATATGGAACAAGCATCAGAAATTATAGCACAAGCTTGGTCATATGCAGCCTGCGTACATCTTGGCTTTGATCCTTCGCTGGTTTTTCACGAAGCAGGGTACCATGGGTCAAGTAAAAGCCTTATTGAGAATTACAGCGGGCCGTGCGCAACAGGAGTGCCACTTTTGGGATATTACGACATGACCCATACACACCAACAGGCAGAATTACTGGGCACACAACCGTTCCCGCATATGGTTAGTTGGATAAATACAAGTACAAAATGAAATAGCTTTGTTTGGATGTTAAATAAAGCCCCCATCCTACCGCATACTATAAAATTTAGATTTACATTTAATATGTTATCCTACCCAAATGTTTAAGAACATCTATTTTTTAATACTTGGCCTTGTCCCCGGCTTATCTGCTTTGGCCCAAACAGTACCGGCTAAACTATATACCGTTAGTATCAACATGAACCAAACGGCCCAAACCATAGATAATATCGGAGCTTCAGGCTGTTGGTTTTCGGAGGGAATAGGCAAATACTGGCCGTCGGAGAAAAAGGAACGCATTGCCGAATTATTGTTCAGCCAAAAAACAGATGTGCAAGGCGCGCCTTTGGGTATAGGGCTATCGGCATGGCGTTTCAACATTGGCGCGGGTACCTTTGAGCAGGGCGACAGCAGCCATATTAGGGATTTTAGAAGGCGTACCGAATGCTTTTTAAACCGTGATGGGACATACGATTGGACAAAGCAGGCGGGCTACCAGTTTTTCCTGCAAAAAGCGCATGATTATGGCGTACCCAATTTGATCGCCTTTTCAAATTCGCCCCCGGTGCAGTTTACCAAAAATGGCCTGGGTTTTAAAACCGAGCACGATTTTAAAGCTAACCTTAAAGACGATGATTATGATGCTTACACCAAATTCCTTACCGATGTGCTTAAGCACTTTGAAGATAAGGGCTTGCATTTTAATTATATCAGCCCGGTGAACGAACCGCAGTGGGATTGGTCGCACACGGATAAAAAAGGCGACCAGGAAGGATCGCCATGGCAAAATGGGGAAATATACCATGTAGCCCGATCGTTAAACTCCGCGTTGGATAAGGCCCGTGTAAACACAAAGATATTGCTGACCGAAGCCGGCAAACTCACCTATTTATACGGCGATAAAGGGCCGGCAGCACACCAGTTACAATATTTTTTTAGCGGTACCGGCACTTACAACCTGCGCAAACTAAATCATGTCCCCGCTATACTTGGCGGGCACAGCTATTTTAGCGAAACCAATGATAGCACCCTGATCGATACGCGCGCGCAGTTGGCCGGTCAATTTAAAAAACACAAGGTAAACTACTGGCAAACCGAATACTCCATGCTGGGCGATGGTTATAAAGATGGGGCTAAGGGCCGAAGAACAGCCATGGATTGTGCTTTATTTTTGGCTAAAGTGATACATACCGATCTTACGGTTGGTAATGCCACTGCCTGGCAATACTGGAATGCTTACGAACCAGGCAATGCCGACTTTGACACCCGCTACTATTTAATAGCGCTTAAAGCAGCGCCCGATTTTAAAGATGGCGAATTTACCGCTACTAAAAACCTTTGGGCGCTGGGCAGTTACAGCCGGTTTGTACGCCCGGGCATGAAACGCGTAATTACCAGCTTAAATACCGCCAACGATAAACTATTGATAAGCGCTTACACCGATAACAAACAATTGATAGTAGTTAGCATTAATTACGACACTACCGATGTGGCGCTAAATGTTGATGTAGCCAACGCGAAAAAGAAATACACCGTACAAACCCAATATTTAACTGCAAATGGTAGTGAGTTAAATATGGCGCCTTCGCCAAAACAAGCCTATGGGCAGCAAATTACTTTGCCGGCAAGGTCGATATCTACCATTGTTATTAATTAACAACTGATAAAATTAAGGCATTCTATATGGTTGCCGGGGACGGCAAAAGACCGATCTGCTTATTAAAGCTTTTTTGCCTGATAGCCGTCAGATATATTTTGTAATCCCCCTTCTTTTCACCCGCTTATAGTTTTTTAACGATGTAAAACAGCACGTTATAAAATAAATGAAATGCATTTTTGCAATTTGCCCTATTTTGCGTAAAATTGCAGCCGGAAATTACAAACCGATACCCGCGCCTATAGCTCAGTCGGTTAGAGTAGAAGACTCATAATCTTTTGGTCCCTGGTTCGAGCCCAGGTGGGCGCACAAAAGGAGATAACTAAAAAATAGTCGTCTCCTTTTTCTTTATCTCCTGTTTACATATCAACAAAACTTGGCTGTTTGCCTTTAGCTAATATCTTTGCCTAAACTATAACAAACGCATATGCAGCCCATCAAAAACATCATCTTCGATTACGGTAACGTCATCTTCAGCATAGATTTTTCACGCACGCAAAATGCATTTAATGCCTTAGGGGTCAATAATTCGGGCGAGTTTTTTGGCCACCTGCAACAGGACGCGATCTTTGACGCTTATGATAAGGGCGAGATCACTTCAGTCCAATTCCGCGACCATATCAGGGCCGCGGCAGGTAATAAAAATCTGAGCGACGAGCAAATTGATGCGGCTTGGAACAGTTTATTGCTGGGTATTGCCGAGGGTAATCACGACCTTTTATTGAAACTAAAGGGCAAATACCGCACCTTTTTAATGAGCAATATCAATGATATCCACTACACTCATATCATGAACTACCTGCGCCGCGAGTTCAATTTCGAGGGTAACGATCACCTGTTCGAAAAGGTGTACTATTCGCACCTGGTAGGTAAGCGCAAACCCAATGCCGATTTCTTTCAGCAAATACTGGACGAAAACAACCTCGATCCCGCCGAAACCTTGTTTATTGATGATAGTCCGCAACACCTGGAGGGTGCAAAAAAATTAGGCATCCACACGTACCTGATGAAAGCTCCGGATACGATCCAAAAATTTGCTAACGAAAACTTGTTGTAGTGATGGAAAACCTGCTGCAATTGCAATATCAAAATATACAGGGCGCCAGAGACGCGCTGTTTAGCTATTGCAGCAACATGGCCAGCGCCCATCTGTTTAAGCCTGTTGCCGAATTTAATAATAACACCATCGTTAGCCTGATGGTACATTCGGCCAATACCTATTTGCACTGGCTGGTATTTTTTGATACGCAGCACCCGGTTGAGTATTTTAACGATGAGGATATTAAAAGTATAGAACAGATCCGTGCCATCTATCAAAAAATAGATGAACAGGTGGCAATGTTTCTTGATAAATACAAGGCAGACTATACCCAGCCCATCACCCAATATCCGCGCAGCAGGAAGGCCCTGTTAAATACCACGCCTTTACAGTTGTTCACCCATGTTATCACGCACGAGTTTCACCACAAGGGGCAAATACTAACCATGAGCCGGCTGATGGGCTACATCCCGGCTGATACCGATGTGATCCGCACTTAAATACCGCGGCGCTTTTTCTCTTTGATGATCAGGTTCAGCTCGCGGCTCATTTGCCCGGCAATGGCCGTATTCTCCTGCGCACGGCGGAACAGGTACGGCAACACCGCCTTAACCGGCCCGTACGGAACATATTTAGCTACATTGTAGCCCGCGTTGGCCAGGTTAAAACTCAGGTTATCGCTCATACCCAGCAACTGCGAGCAGTAAACATGCGGATGATTGTGTGGTATCTGGTGTTCATCTAACAAAGCAGCCAGCATTTTGCAACTTTGCTCGTTATGGGTACCGGCTACTATTGCCAGCTTTTCAATGTTTTCAATACAGAAGTATAAGGCGGCATCATAATCCCGGTCGGCTGATTCCTTATCGGGCTGTATCGGCGATTCGTAACCTTTTTCGGCGGCGCGTTTACGCTCTTTTTCCATGTAAGCGCCCCGCACCAGTTTAGCACCAAGGATAAAGCCTTCGGCTTCGGCTACCGCGAAATCACTCATCAGCGATGCCAGCTTATCGTGCCGATACAGTTGGTAAGTATTATATACGATGATCTTGGCTTTATTATAAGCACGCATCATGTCAATGGCCAAACCGTCGATGGTATTTTGGATCCAGCTTTCCTCGGCATCTATCATGATGGGGACGTTAGCAGTAAAAGCCTTCTCGCAGATAGCTTTTACGCGTGCCTGTACCTTTTGCCATTCCATCTCCTCTTCGGCGGTAAGGGTTTGTTTGGCATCCAGCTTTTCCAGCAAACCGAAACGGCCTACACCTGTTATTTTAAAAACGGTTATGGGTACGGTTTTGTCGCCGGTGGCGCGGATGATGGTCCGGATGATCTCGTCGCGGGTTTCGTCAAACACCTGCTCATCGTCTTCGCCTTCAACCGAATAATCGAGGATGGTACCCACCCCGCCTGATGCCAGGTTTTTGATGGTGGGGTCGCATTCGGCAATGGTTTCGCCGCCACAAAATTGCTTAAATATGGTGGCCTTAATAATACCTTTTATGGGCAAGCCTATATTCATGGCAAAGTTGGTTATCGGCGGACCGATCTTTACCAAAAAATTGATATTTATGGCCCTGAAAAGCCAGTAGGCACGCTTCAGGTCGTTATTACTCGCGTGTTTAAACGCTATTTCGGTATTTTCAAATGATAGTTTACCCCCAACGGGATTCTCTTCTGGTTTATTGGTTATCATGGGCCAAAATTAGAAAATGCTTTTAACATAAACATTATTTGGCCGAATAGTTTATTTTTGCAGCACCTATGATAGAGTTTCAATTACAGGGCGAATACATTCCGCTGATACAATTATTAAAAGCAACCAACCTGGTAAGTACCGGTGGCGAGGCCCAGATAGTCGTATCTGAAGGATTAGTAAAATACAACGGCACTGTTGATTACCGCAAACGCCTGAAAGTGAAGCAACGCGACGTGATTGAGTTTGACGGCAAAAAGATCATAGTGATATAAGCATGGATACTTTAGACATTTCGATGGATACTATTAATAGCATCGGCTACCCTATATATTTTAACGACAGCCTGGCCGAACTGGCCGCCTTTATTGAAAGAGGCAACTACTCAAAGTTTTTTGTTTTAACAGATGAGCATACCGGCAAATTTTGCCTGCCTGTGCTGCAAAAATACCTGGGCGAAGATGCCAAATACGACCTGATAGAGATATCATCGGGCGAGGAAAATAAAACCATTGATTTTTGTGTGGGGATTTGGAAAATGCTGATCGATTTCGGCGCCGACCGCAATAGCCTGCTGGTTAATTTAGGCGGCGGTGTCATCAGTGATATGGGCGGCTTCGCGGCATCAACCTATAAACGTGGTATCGATTTTGTACACGTGCCCACTACCCTGCTTTCGCAGGTAGATGCGTCGGTTGGTGGAAAGACCGGGGTTGACCTGGATAGCATTAAAAACATTATAGGCACCTTCGCGCAGCCTAAAGCAGTGTTTATGGAGCATAGCTTTATCAGCACCCTGCCACCGCGCCAAATACTATCGGGCCTGGCCGAAATGCTGAAGCACGGCCTGATTGCCGATGCAGAGTACTGGAACGAACTTAAAATGAGCGACCTCAAATCGCCATCGGCCGGGTTGGTTTACCAATCGGTAAATATTAAAAACGATGTGGTTATTGAAGACCCCAAGGAAAAAGGCATCCGCAAGGCGCTAAACTTTGGGCATACCATTGGCCACGCGGTTGAAACCTACTCGCTTGAGCATGATGAAAACCCGCTTACCCACGGCGAAGCCATAGCGATAGGCATGATCTGCGAGTCGTGGTTATCGCATAAGCGCACCGGCTTAAGTATTGAGGAGTTGAACGAGATTGTAGAAGTTTTCTCTGGCTTATACCCCCGTTACACCATTGAAGCATCGTGCCACGGCGAGTTGTACAGCCTGATGCAAAAGGATAAAAAGAACCATGGCTCAAAGATCAACTGCTCGCTCATCAGCAGCATTGGCCGGCATGCTATTGATAATATTTGTACCGAAGCTGAACTTTGCAGCAGCCTGCAATACTATTCGTCGCTTGCCTAAGCGGATACGATTACCACAAATCAATAAGCAACAAAAAAGGCGCCTGGATCAGGCGCCTGTGTTTCGGCTTTTAGTAAAATTACAAGATAACGAAGTCAATTAAGGCTACGAAACCAATTATCGCAAGTATGATTCCTTGTAATTTTTGTTCAATGGTTAGTTTATCAATAGTTTTCATCTTTATGTGTAAGGACTTGCTATAAATATATCACATGTAATATTAGCATTACAATACTATACCTCACTTTTAGTAAAATTTCAAGAAAGGTTTAATATTATTTTGAAGCTCTTTTGTGTTGTGGCTTCCCAGGTAATAAATTCCCAACAAAATAACCGTATTGTGTACATTTAACACTGGCGTTTTGGCTAAATACGGGCCAGAAAATTTTTATTTTAACATAAAATACGCGTAAAATTCACATTGAGGAGTTTTTTGCTTTAGCATTATTAAGCAAAACTTAAATTTAATACAGGTATTTTTTGAGGTTTTAAGCTGGCTGTTTAAACAACTACTTGTCAAACAGGCCCATCATTAATAAAATAAAACGCTATTTTGGAGTTCCATTAACCTCATCGCCGTTTTGAATAAGATTGTAAAGAAAATACTGAAAACCATTGTCTGGACTATCGGCAGTTTACTGGCTTTTATTATACTTTATCTATGCTCAACCTATATTCTCTCGCATATCAGCACCAACAAAGAGGATAATGTTACCGCCGATGTTCCCATCTATATCCTTACCAATGGTGTGCACACCGATATTGTGGTACCGGTAAAATATGGCCAAACCAACTGGAGCCACGAGATAAAGTTTAGCAACACTATCAGCAAGGATACAACTGCCACGCTGATTGCTTTTGGCTGGGGCGATAAGGGTTTTTATCTGAATACACCCACCTGGGCGCAACTCAAGTTCAGCGTAGCCTTTAAGGCAGCAACCGGCCTAAGTACATCCGCTATACATGCTACCTTTTACAAGAGTTTAACCGAAGGCCCCGATTGTCACCGGATATGGATCAGCAACAGCCAGTACGCGCGACTATGCAGTTACATACAAAGCAGCTTCAAAACCGATCCGGCCGGACATACCATCAATATCCCAACCACGGCCAACTACAACAACAACGATGCTTTTTACGATGCTAAACGTCGTTATAACCTTTTTTACACCTGCAACACCTGGGCCAACAACGCCCTGAAAGCAGCCGGACAAAAAGCCTGCATATGGACGCCATTTGACAAGGGAATATTTTATATGTATAAAGATCAGCCTGCCAAATGAAGCTTGAGCAAAACTGGCGGAGTAAATCGGTAACAGTACTTGAAAACAGCGATTATGGCGACCCGGAAACCGCTCCGACACCGCTTGTAAAACGCTGCCTGGAATATGTGCGTATACCTGTCGGTAATTTAGATATCGAACAATTGCGATTACTTATTGGCCAGCAAATTGGCTTGCCCTATTTAATTGTACAAGCGTTAACCCATCTGGAAAAAGATATACTATCGGAGGGAGATTTTTATCCGGGTGATTTATTAAAAAGTATAATTTCGGTTGATGTTTTGTTTTGGAAAGCGCATTCTGATTTATATAGACAGCTAAAAACGCTTATCAAGAAAAACAAACAAAAAATAGCCGGGGAGGGTATTAACATTACCTCATTTTTGAATTATCAATAAACACATCCGGTAAATCTCCTTTTAATATAGCCCCACACAACGTACCTTTAATCATGCAACAATTCATCCCGCTTTTTAAAGTTAAGGACATGCGCCGGGCTATCAGGCACTATACTGAAGTACTTGATTTTGTAATGACCTGGCCTGACGATACGCCGGATTCGCCCGTGGTAGACCTTGGTCATGCCGGTGAAATGGAATTACAGATCACTACTCACGAAGCCGATCGCCTTTTCGGTTCGGTGGTTTATGTTTGGGTTGATGATGTGGATGCCCTGTTCGCTAAGTTTATAAGTCGCGGGTTGCATAACGATAAACCCAATTCGCCGGTACACCGCGGTCCGGTGGACCAAACCTGGGGTCGCCGCGAGTTTTATGTTACCGATGCCGACGGGAACACCCTGCGCTATTGCCAGCTGATAAAATAACCCCCGTTATTTGAATATATTGCTAAATTAGCCGTTGATAGCGCTTTGATATGCTGGCCGGATTTTTCAATATCATTATCCTGATGGGTGCCTTACAGGGCTTCATTATCAGCACGCTGCTATTCTTTTCTAAAAAAAAACAGCTGGCTAACAAATTACTGGCGGCCTTTATCTTCTTCATCGCCCTGGCTTGCCTTAATCTCTCTATCTCGGGTCAAAAATGGGCTTCATCCGGGCAAGTCATGCCGCTGATTATGGCCGTTGTGCCAATGGTTGTGGTGATGCCACTTGGCCCTTTGTTGTTCTTTTATACAAAGGCGTCGCTAAGTCCAAATTTCAAGCTGGCAAAAAAGGACAGGCTTCATTTCGCAACCGTAATTATAGACCTGTTTCCTTATTTAACCGCTATCTTTTTTATTATCGGCGTACTGTCGGGCTTGTTAAGGAACAATGCGTTTGATGTGGGGCTTTTTATTGATAATTATAACGTATATTCAGATATACCACGCTGGTTATCGCTAAGCATTTACCTAACGCTAACTATCCGTTACGTTGCAGCCTTTAGAAAAACCGCGGCGGCAACAGATACGCCACTACAGCTAAAATGGCTTCGGCAACTCACAATAGCCTTTATTATTTTTCAATCCATCTGGCTGGTTTATCTTATCCCGTATGTGATACCGGCTTATGGCAATAAACTGCTTAACGCGGTGAACTGGTACCCTATTTATGTACCCATGTCTATTCTTATTTATTGGCTGGGGGTAAAGGGGTATTTAATGATGCAGGCGCAATCACCGGTTATAAAAAAAACTGCCGCGACATTGCCCGATGCCGAATCGGCTAAAGTCATTTCCACTTTAAAAAAAGCGATGGAGCAAGATGGGCTTTACCTCAATCCCTCGCTTAATCTTAACCTGCTGGCGCAGCATACCGGCATCGCGCAAAAAACCATATCGGCCGTACTTAACCAATACCAGGGCAAAAGCTTTAACGAGTTTATAAACCAATACCGGGTTGATGCCTTTAAGCAAAAGGTTTGTGCCGATGAACTGAAACACCTCACCATTGCCGGCATTGCCGCCGAATGCGGTTTTAACTCGCAGGCTACCTTTCAACGCATCTTCAGGCAGTTTACGGGTTTGTCGCCATCCGAATTTAAGGCGCAGGCGGCCGGTGATCCCCAAAAACAGTACTCAAATCCGGATTTGAGCACTGTTTAATTTCAACCGCCTCTATCAGCGGGCGACATTTGATAAAAAAATATCGCACGTGAAAAAATCATTTCTACCACTATTCCTGCTGCTGGCTTTTGCAAACTACAGCATCGCGCAGCAAATTAAACGGCCCGATGGCAAAACCATGTCGGTTAGCGCCATTAATAACATCGTAAAAAAGCTGATGGATACCGCCGAGGTTACCGGCCTGCAACTGGGTATTGTCAACAACAATACTACTGTATTTGCAAAAGGCTACGGTTACAGTAACATCGCCCTTAAAAAACTGAACAATGCCAATACCTGTTTTTACGCGGCGTCGCTGGCTAAGCCGCTGTTTGGCTATGTAGTAATGCATTTGGTTGACGAGGGCAAGATAGACCTGGACCGGCCGCTGTACCAATACCTGCCCAAGCCCTTGCCCGAATATGATAATTATAAAGACCTGGCCAACGATGCCCGCTGGAAGCTGATCACCGCCCGTATGTGCCTTAGCCATACCACCGGCCTCCCCAACTGGCGCCAGTTTACCCCGCATAAAAAACTGGAAATATTGTTTACCCCAGGTGATAGATACAGCTATTCGGGCGAGGGTATACAATTGCTGCAACTTGCCGTTGAGACCATCGCCGGCAAACCCTTAGAAATTTTGGCCCGCAAAAAAGTGTTTAAACCTTTTGGTATGACCCGGACAGACTACCTATGGCAACCCCGTTTTGAAAGTGATTACGCTGTAGGGCACGACTGGAACGACGACACCATCCCCAAAAGGCGGTCGGACAAAGCGGCGGCGGCCGGATCAATGGAAACCACCGTTACCGATTATACCCGTTTTATGGCCGCGGTGATGCAGGGCAAGGGCTTATCGGCAAAATCGGCGGCAGAAATGCTCTCGCCGCAGATCAGCATCAAATCAAAACGCCAGTTAGATGGCCCCGAAATACAGGCGGTCAACCCCAACGAATCTATAAAGCTGGCTTACGGTTTAGGCTGGGGTTTATTTAATACGCCTTATGGAAAAGCCTTTTTTAAGGAGGGGCATCTCGACGGCTGGGGGCATTATGTTATTGGTTTCCCGGATAAAAAAATAGCGTTGGTCATCATGTGTAACAGCAGCAGCAGTGAAAGTATTTTTAAGGAACTGGTGGAAAAACTGACCGGTGTAACCATCCCCTGGTATTGGGAAAACTATATCCCCTATCGCCAAAATATTAAGCTGCCGGTAAATGTGTTGCAACAATATGTTGGCGAGTACGACGGTAAGCTAAAGGCCATTGTATCGGTGGTTAACGGCAAATTAAAAGTAGAATCGCCAACAGTTCATTTAAGTAAAACCAACCTGTACGCGGTGAATGATCACCACTTTTTTTTAAAAATAATGGAAACGGATATAGATTTTGTGAAGGATGCCAGCGGGAAGGTTATCAAGGCGATGCTGGATGATGAGGGAGAGAAGTATGAGTTGAAGAAGGTGAAGTAGCGATCCTGCTCTCCAATATGTCATTGAGGAGCTGACGGGAATTGTGAAATGGGGCGACGTGGTAATCTCGTAGTTTGATTTGCGTACTACGAGATTGCCACGTCGCCCCAACACACAGCCCTTTCGGCTCCTCGCAATGACAAGTGGATAAAATATGGCGGCACAAAAAAGCCCCGCGCTAAACCAGCACGGGGCTAACCAATTTACAAATGATGAAGAAAAGATATTATTTTTTAACCTCGGGAGTAACCACCTTTGTTGGCACCAGGCTGTTCAGGTATACTTCGATATTGCTGTAGCCGCCGCCATTCTTAGCCAATTTTGGCGAGTCGGACGCGTCTTTAGGGTTCAGTCCGTGGGCTGTTTCATAAGCATCGGGCATCCCGTCGTTATCGCTGTCTTTATATGGCGTACCTTTATACTCGGGGTAGCCGCCAACCTGGCTAATATCGCTGATGATGCCTTGCTTATAGCTATCTGGCAGGCGCTCTTTTACATATTTAGCACCGATGTGCTCAACAATACCGCTGGTAGCGTATTTAATTTTGCCCGTACGCACATCTTCTACAATGCGTTCGTCAACAGGGTCGCGCTTTGGCAGGGTACAACCGGCGTTGGCCAGTACGTAGCTGTAGGCATCCATGGTTGGGATGATGGTTACCTTATTTTTTATCGGCAACGGTTTGTCCGAACGGATGCTGTCGGTATAACGACCCGCATCTGGGCCTTCGCCTATTTGCACACCACCGTCCCAATTGTTTTTGGTTACCTTGTCGTTGCCTTCAATAACATTACCGCTTACGTACACTTTGCCGTAATGCGTTTTATTAGCCGGGTCGCGGCCTGCTTCAGGCTTTAAGATGCGGTAGCTGATGGGCTTACCGGCAGGTGTGATGGGGCCCGGTTTAAAGTAATTGTTGATGAAGTTATACAGCGATTTGTTGTCGCCGCCATCGGCACTGCGGTTCCACCAGTTAAACACTACATTATTAAAGAAGCCAAAATCCTCGTCCATACCCACCGATGGGTTACGGGCGATGTTGTTGGCCCAAAGATTGCGCATAAAGGTGCTGTTATGGCCGCCAATGGTGCTGCCGAAAGCATGGTTATAAGTATCCAAAGCTTCAGAGAAGATGGAGTTTTGGATGGTTACGTTAACGGTTGCCATTTTCTCCTGCTTGGCACCGGCACGATCGTACACGTGGCGGTAAATGGACATATTCTCGTCCAAACCCCAACTGGCCGAAACGTGATCGATAATGATATTACCCATGGGGTTGCCGCCCAGGGCATCGTCTCTGCGGGCCACATCGGTAGCGCCACGGCGGAAGCGTACATAACGGATCACCACATCGTGCGTATCTATCCAGGTAGATTCGCCGGCGATGCAAATACCATCGCCCGGGGCCGATTGCCCCTCGATAGTGATATAAGGCGCGCGAATGCTCAGCGGCTCGGTTAAATGGATAATGCCCGACACATTGAACACCACAATACGGGCACCGCCCTGCTCGCAAGCTTCACGCAGGGTACCGGGACCATGATCGGCCAGGCTGGTTACCACAAACACACGGCCACCGCGACCGCCGGGGGTATACATACCGCCACCTTCGGCGCCCGGAAATGCAGGTATCGAAGCTGACGGCAGATCAGACGGCTTATTAGCCCATGGTACATAAGGCTTGCCCGCCTTTTCATCGCGCTGGATGATAGGTAACGCCTTTTCCCATGCCGCGTCCGAACGCTTCTTGGCTTCGTTAAGCGCCGAATCGGCCTTGGCCTGTACGGCAGGCGGGATGGTTGGATACTGCGCGCGTGCAATATTTACGGTGCTTAGTGTAACAGCCAGCACGGCTACGCCAATCAGTCTCTTATTCATTTTTTGGATAATAAAATATAATACTTCTATCGGTTTATAATATACTCAACCAAATATGGCGCATTGTTACCCGCATTTCATATAGCATTTTTTCAAGCTATTGTATGATTTTATCCCACAGCTTAGCACCCCTTTATTGTAATGGACATGTTACCAAACGGAGGGTTAACACTATTTTCACCCATTTTTATCATAAACTATTGATAATAAATAAGTTAACACCAATGTTAATCCAAAATATGTTAAGTTATGTTAACCCTGCACGATATTAAAAATACAGACTTTGCAGGGTGCAGCCGGCCAATACTCAGCGGATGGAGCAAACAAACAATTACCCCTGCCTGACAATCCGTTTGCTACCTTTACCGCATGAAGGTTGAAATATGGTCGGATGTGATGTGCCCCTTTTGCTACATTGGCAAGCGGCGCTTTGAGCAGGCATTGGCGCAATTCGCGCATGCCGGCGAAGTTGAGGTTACCTGGAAAAGCTTCCAGCTAAATCCCGGTTTGGTAACCGCCCCGTCCATCAGCATACACCAATACCTGGCCGATGCCAAAGGCTGGCAACTGGACTACGCCAAACAATTAAACCAGCAGGTTACCGATATGGCCCAGGCTGTAGGTTTAAATTATCAGCTTGATAATGCCGTAGTGGCAAATAGTTTCAACGCGCACCGCCTGTCGCACCTGGCCACGGCCAAAGGGTTAGGTGATGCTGCCGAAGAAGCCTTATTTAACGCTTATTTCACCCAAGGCAAAAATATCGACGATACAGATACTTTGGTAGCCTTAGGTACATCGATAGGTTTGGATGCCGAAGACGTAAGACAGGCTTTAAACACCAACGCTTATGCCGATGAAGTGCGCCGCGATATTGACGAGGCCCGGCAATTAGGCATTAGCGGTGTGCCCTTCTTTGTGCTGAACGATAAATATGCCGTATCAGGTGCACAGGCGGTAGGGGTGTTTTCCGGAGCGTTAGAGAAGGCTTGGGAAGATAGCTCGGAGAATTTCTAAAAGCATCGGGTTACGCGGTTCTGGCAGTCAATTTCAAATTCTGTATCCTGAGAATCAGTTTAAATCAAGGTTCAGACAATTTTATTTAACTTCGAGGCCTTAACATTACCCTTGCTATGAAGATAATCGCCATTGGCCGCAACTATGCCGAGCATGCCAAAGAACTGAACAACCCGGTACCTACTACCCCTGTAATTTTCATGAAGCCGGATACGGCGATACTAAAGGACAACAAACCTTTTTATCACCCCGAGTTTTCACAGGATGTGCACCACGAGATTGAACTGGTGCTAAAGATTTGTAAAGAAGGCAAGCATATCGACGAGAAATTTGCCGCCAGCTATTACGATGAAATAGGCCTGGGTATCGATTTCACCGCGCGCGATATCCAAAACCGCCATAAAGAAAAGGGACTGCCATGGGAACTGGCCAAAGGTTTCGACGGCTCGGCACCCATCAGCAATTTTGTACCAAAGGCCGATCTTGGCGATCTGTACAACTTAAACCTGCGACTGGATATCAACGGCGAAACCCGTCAAAACGGCTCTACTAAAGACCTGCTTTTCTCGTTCGAAAGCCTCATCGTCTTCGTATCCAAATATATCACCCTAAAAAAAGGCGACCTGATTTTTACCGGCACGCCACCGGGTGTAGGCAAAGTTGCCATCGGCGATCACCTGGAAGGTTATTTACAGGGGAACAAAATGCTTGATTTTTTTGTTAAGTAGGCGACACACTATCAAACTGTCATGCCGAACTTGTTTCGGCATCCCATTAGCAAAGTATAGTAAATGCTAAGTCTGCTAAGCTTGTGGGATGCCGAAACAAGTTCGGCATGACCATTTGCTTGCATGACCACTTTTACTACTTTCGCTACCGATGATCAAACAACTGCTAACACTCGTTCTATTACTTATCACTTTAACTCACCCCCAGGCACAGGACTTCAAAAGTTCCAAAGAATATCCTAAAGATCTGTTCCAATACCCATTAGAATTAGCGCCAAGCACAGCCGGCTCTTTCGGCGAATTGCGGCCTAACCACTTCCATTCAGGCTTGGATTTTAAAACAATGCAGCGTATTGGTTACCCCGTGCATGCCGCGCTTAATGGCTATATTTCCCGTTTAAAGATCCAGTTCGGTGGCTTTGGGCAGGCCGTTTATATTGATCATCCTGGCGGCTATACTACTGTTTACGGCCACCTTGATCACTTTACACCCGAAATATTGCAGGTGATCCGCAAAGCACAGACCGAGCAGCAGAAATATGAGGTGGACATCAACCTGCCGCCTTTCCTTTTCCCGGTTTTTAAAGGACAAGTGTTCGCATGGTCGGGTAATACCGGTGCTTCGGGCGGGCCGCATTTACATTTCGAGATCCGCGATACCCAAACGCAGGAAACCATTAATGCGCAGCTTTTCGGGTTAACCATCCCCGATAAGATACCGCCTACCATTTTCGGCGTGAGCGTTTATCACCTGAACGGTCGCCCTTTTGATGAAAATACCTTCAGGCAAAGTTACCCGGTTAAAGGCGCGGCGGGCAATTATCACCTGCTTAAACCACAAACGCTCGAGCTAAGCGGCGATATTGGCTTCGGCATTACCACTAACGACATGAACAGTACATCGGCCAATAAAAACGGCGTGTACTCTATCGAACTAAAGGTTGATGGTAAAACGGTTTACACCTTTGCGGTCGAGCGTTTCGCGTTTGATCAAACCCATGCCATCAACTCGTATATCGACTTTCCTTATCAATTGAAAACCGGCGGTTTCATCCAAAAATGCTTTATAGCACCCGGCGCGAGGATCACGCTGTACCCGCAATCCATCAACCGGGGCATTGTTACCTTTAACGATAACGAACTGCACGATGTAGAATATGTGGTAAAGGATATCGCGGGCAATACTTCAACTGTAAAGCTAAAGGTGAAATCAAGCATCCCTAAAGATCGCCCTGTTTTCCGTCCGCAGGGAACCCTACTGCGTTATAACCAGCACAGCGAATTTGTTAACGATAAAATAAAGCTAATAGCCGAGCCTTATAATTTGTATGACGATTTGGACCTGCAATACAGTTCATCGGCTAAACGCCCGGGCAGTTACTCGGAGTTGCAGCATATCCAAAACCGCTATACCCCTATCCACGATAGCCTGATGCTATGGATCAAACCCGATGCCGACCTGGGTAAGTATGCCGATAAAGCCGTAGTGGTAAGCACATCAGTTGGGGCTGTAGAAAGCGAATATGCCGATGGTTACGTTAAGGGCAAGATGCGCTCGTTTGGCGATTATGATATCAAGATAGATAGCGTTCCACCGGTGATCACGCCGGTGAATATCCATAATGGGTTAAGCATGCCTGCGGCCAAATCTATCATTTTGAAGATCAGCGATAATATGTCGGGCGTAAAAAGCTGGGTGGCTAAAATTGACGGCAAATGGGTTTTGGTTGAACATGATTATAAAAGCAAGATCTTTATTTATACATTTGGCCCTGAAATAGGTAGCGGCAAACATACGTTTGAAATTACCGCCACCGATTTCAAGAACAACAATTCACAATTTACCGCAGATTTTTACCGATAATGGCAACATTACAAGCGGGCGATAAGGCTCCCGGCTTTACCGCCAAAGACCAAAACGGCAAGGAGGTTTCCCTGTCGGATTACAAGGGCAAAACCGTTATCCTGTATTTTTACCCTAAAGATAATACCCCCGGCTGTACTGCCGAAGCCTGCGATTTCAGAGATAACTACCAGTCGCTGCTTTCAAAAGGTTACGAAGTAATTGGCGTTAGTACAGATAGCGAAAAATCGCACAAAAAATTCGAGAACAAGTATAGTTTGCCTTTTACCCTGATAGCAGACGAGAGCAAGGAGATAAATGAAGCATATGGTGTTTGGGGTGAAAAAAGCATGTATGGCAAAACCTTCATGGGCACCATCCGCAAAACATTTATCATCAATGGCGATGGCATCATCACCCATATTATCGATAAGGTGGACACTAAAGCAGCATCGCAGCAAGTACTTGACCTGATATAGTTGTCATATTGACATTTATTTATAATTTAGCAGCTTAAAATACTCACAATCACGCATTAATAATGACTAAAAACGTTAACGAACTAAAACAAATTGCCTCGCAGGTGAGGCGCGATATTGTACGCATGGTACATGGTTGCCAGTCGGGACACCCGGGCGGTTCGCTGGGCTGCACCGATTTTTTGGTAGCCCTTTACTTTAACGCCATGAAGCACGATCCATCTTTTAACATGGATGGCATTGGCGAAGACCTGTTTTTCCTTTCAAACGGACATATTTCACCGGTGTTTTATAGCGTGCTGGCGCATGCCGGTTATTTTGATAAAGCTGAATTGGCAACCTTCCGTAAGCTGGACTCGCGTTTACAGGGCCACCCTACCACGCACGAACATCTGCCGGGCGTACGCATCGCATCAGGTTCGCTGGGTCAGGGCTTATCGGTAGCTATCGGCGCGGCCTTAGCTAAAAAACTGAACGGCGATGACCGCATAGTTTACACCTTACACGGCGATGGCGAATTGCAGGAAGGCCAGATCTGGGAAGCTGCCATGTTCGCGCCGCATAACAAGGTTGATAACCTGATCGCTACGGTTGACGTGAACGGCCAGCAAATTGACGGCCCTACCGATAAAATTTTGAACCTGCTTGACCTTGCCGCTAAATGGACATCATTTGGCTGGGAGGTGATGACCATGAACGGTAACGACATGGAAGAAGTGGTAAAAACATTAGCTGAAGCTAAAAGCCGCACCGGCCAGGGCAAATCTATTGTTATATTAATGCATACCGGCATGGGCTATGGTGTCGACTTTATGATGGGCAGCCATAAATGGCACGGCGTTGCACCAAATGATGAGCAGTTAGCCGCGGCATTAGCGCAATTAGAGGAAACTTTGGGGGATTATTAATTTTTTGAGTGAATAGTTGATTGTGTGAGTAGTTGATTAGTTCAACACTCATTATCAACAAACCACTCACTTAATCAACTGCTCACTCAATCAACCATTCACAAACAGATGAAAAAATACACTTACACAGATAAAAAAGATACACGCTCGGGCTTTGGCGCGGGTTTACTGGAAGCCGGCAAACGCAACGATAAAGTAGTTGCCCTTTGCGCCGACTTGATCGGCTCACTTAAAATGGCCGATTTTATTAAAGAATTTCCTGAACGCTTTTTCCAGACCGGTATTGCCGAGGCTAACATGATGGGCATTGCCGCTGGCTTGACCATCGGCGGTAAAATCCCTTTCACCGGTACTTTTGCTAACTTCTCGACAGGCCGTGTTTACGACCAGATCCGCCAGTCGATAGCTTATTCGGACAAGAACGTGAAGATCTGCGCTTCGCACGCGGGTTTAACCCTGGGCGAGGACGGCGCTACCCACCAGATACTGGAAGATATTGGCCTGATGAAGATGTTGCCGGGCATGACGGTTATCAACCCATGCGATTATAACCAAACCAAGGCCGCTACCATTGCCATTGCCGAGCATGAGGGCCCGGTTTACCTGCGTTTTGGCAGGCCAGTGGTGCCAATATTTACCGATGCCGATCAGAAATTTGAAATAGGCAAAGCCTGGATGGTGAACGAGGGTGCCGATGTATCCATCTTCGCTACTGGTCACCTGGTATGGGAAGCCATACAAGCCGGCGAGCAGCTTGCCGAAATGGGTATCGATGCCGAGATCATCAACATCCACACCATTAAACCTTTAGATGCTGAAGCCGTTCTAAAATCGGTAGCTAAAACCGGCTGTGTGGTAACTGCCGAAGAGCATAACCGTTTAGGTGGTTTAGGCGACAGCATCGCGCAGTTATTAGCTGTTAACAACCCTACTCCACAAGAGTATGTGGCCGTTAACGACAGCTTTGGCGAAAGCGGTACACCCGCCCAGCTAATGACCAAATACGGCCTGGACGCCAAGCATATTGTAGAGGCGGTTCAGCGAGTGATGAAGCGTAAGAAGTAAACCTTAATGTCATGCTGAACTTGTTTCAGCATCCCATCACGCAGATCAAATTCGCACTATACAGATGGGATGCCGAAACAAATTCGGCATGACGTTTATAATTAGGTGAGGTTGCCTTCAATAAAACAATTTAAAGCGTTTGCGCTTTATGTAAGGTGGGTTAGTAGCCCCATTGTCATTGCGAGCGATAGCGCGGCAATCTCATAGGACAGGCAACTTGGACCTGCCGATGGGATTGCCGCGTCGCTACGCTCCTCGCAATGACAAACCGGGTGTTATAACTCACATTAAAATATTAATTTTACAAAATGTCGCAACAGGTAGATGATGCAGAGATATTAGAGAAGTTTCGGGATGAAAAAACCCGGAACGCGGCTTTTAATCTGCTGCTTAAAAAGTATCAGCAAAAAATATACTGGCACGTGCGCCGCATGGTGATAGATCATGACGACGCCGACGATGTTACGCAGGATGTATTTGTAAAGGTGTGGAAAAGCCTGGCAAACTTCAGGAACGACGCGCAGCTTTACACCTGGATGTACCGCATTGCTACTAACGAGTGCATCACCTTCCTGAACAAAAAGAAGCAGAAGAACAATATACCGCTGGATGACGTATCGTACGAACTGGCCGAATCGCTTGCCGATTCTACCTATTTCAATGGCGACCGCGCTCAGCAAAAACTGCAGGAAGCACTGCTCACCCTGCCCGATAAACAGCGCCTGGTATTTAACATGAAGTATTATGATGATATGAAGTATGAAGAAATATCTGACGTTTTAGGCACCAGCGTAGGGGCTTTAAAGGCCTCTTTTCACCTGGCAGTGAAAAAAATTGAAGCGCATTTGCTTGGGAATGATTAATTTTAAAATAACGTTTAAACCTTTTCATTTAAATTTCATCTATAGGTATAGATATGAAAAGTGATATGGACAATAGGGAATGGCTTGACGATTATCTGTCATTGAAACAGGTTAACCCAAATAACCCGTTTACAGTGCCCGATGGTTACTTTGAGGAATTAACTCGAAGGGCTTCTTCACGCGCCTTTATTGACGGTGTGAACGACAAAGCCGGGGAGGGCTTCACCATCCCGGAGGATTATTTTAATACATTAGAGAGCAACCTGCAAAGCCGTATAGCTATTGAGGCTGCCCTGGATAATACTGCGCCCGGTTTTACGGTGCCCGATAACTATTTTAATGAAATGCAGGCCAACCTGCAAAGCCGCATTAATATAGAAGAAGCGCTGCACCACACTACCGGCGATTTTACGGTGCCCGATGATTTTTTTGAAGATCAGCACCAGCAGATCATCAGCATGGTGGCGGTTAACGAGATACTGGACCGCGAATCGGAAGGTTTTACAGTCCCCGAAAGTTATTTCGCGAATTTGGAAAACGCTATTCTGAGCAAAACAACCGAAGCTGATAACGCTGCACCTGCCCAGCCTGCCATAAAACGACAGCAACCGGGTATTGTGCGCCGCATGTTTACTTCGGGCGCGTTTAAGTATGCTACCGCCGCTTGTTTGGTGCTGGGTATAGGTGGTACTATATTTTTAAACCGTTATGAAAGTCCTAACGCCAGGCACGAACGCTCGTACATTCATAAAGCGCTATCGCAGGTGTCTGACGCGGATATAATGGATTATCTGCAAACGCACATGGATGCTGCCGATACCCGTAGTTTAATGAACGGGGCCGACCAGATCAACACTGCCGATGCAAGTGTTGACGAACTAAAAGACTACCTAAGCACGCATTAATAAACTTAATACCCGGAATGGACAAGCTACTAAAGCATACATACATTATACTTTTAACACTGGGCATCGGTTTAACCGCTTTTGCACAGGGTGGCCGTCCGCCTGCTTTACGTAATAACAATGCGCAAACAAAGGTGCGCAAACCTACTGTAGCTAAACGTTTCGAGGTAATAAAGAAGGCTTATATAGCACAACGGCTGGCCCTTACCCAAGAGCAATCGGCTAAGTTTTGGCCGACTTACGATGAGTACCAATACGAACTTGATGTGGTGGCCGACTTACGTAAAGCCAACAATGCACAGCCAGAGAACGGTACCGACCAGTTTGAGCGCGAGTTGGGGTACCAGCAGCGCATCACCAATTTGCAAAAGCACTACTACGAGGAGTTTATTAAAATGATCCCTCCCGAAAAGGCAAACCTGGTATTTAAAAGCGAGCGCGACTTTAAGTTTGAATTGCTGCGCCGCCTGAAGGAAGGCCGTCAGCAGCCTTTTTAATTATTTTAGAAATACGCCTGTTAAAGTAATATGAAGCCGCCCGGGACCCCCGGGCGGCTTTTTTCATTTTGCCCAACTTGTCATTGCGAGCGATAGCGTGGCAATCCCATAGGACAAGCAACGAGGACCTGCCTATGGGATTGCCGCGTCGCTATCGCTCCTCGCAATGACGAGTTGGTGAAAGTCAGACGATCTTTTTATACACCTCCCAATAATCATCCACCATCTTCTGCGCCGAAAATTTAGCCATGGCCCAATCCCGGCAATGCGCGCGGCTGATATGCGCTAATTCGTTAACCGCTACCACGGCCTCATCTACCTCGTCCACCAAAAACCCCGTGCCCTCGTGTTCAATCAATTCCTGCATCGATCCTTTATTGAAGGCGATAACTGGAGTACCGCAAAGCATGCTTTCGGCTACGCTCATGCCAAAAGGTTCGTTAAAGTTAATTGGATGCAACAGGGCGTGCGCATTGCCCAATAGTTGCTTACGCTTATCCGGACCTGCATGGCCAACATATATGATCTGGTTGTTCAATTCCGGTTCTATTTTCGACCGGTAATAACCCTCGTCCTGTATAATGCCTGCAATCAACAGGCGACGCTTGCTTTGTCTGGCTATCTGTATAGCTTCATGAGTGCCCTTATCGTGATGGATACGGCCAAAATACAACAGGTAGTCATCAGGCTGCTCTACAAAATCGAACTCCGATGGGTCGATGCCGTTATACACCGTAGCCAGGTAATTCAGTTCAGGGCTACGGTCTGCATTGCTGATGGATACGTAATGCGATGTATCATTATATTTTTTATAAACCGGGATGATTTTTTGCGATGAAAACCCATGAATGGTAGTGATCACCGGTGTTTTGATCAGCCGGGAATAAGTAAGCGGCAAAAAATCAAAGTTATTATGGATCAGGTCGAACTCTCCGGCTTGCTCCATCAGGTTGCTGATATGCAGGCATTCCAGCACTTTGGCATCCTGGCTACGGTCTTCCTCGTAACCGGTGGCACAAATAGATTGCAGCTTACCGGCTGTAACAGAATCGCCGGTAGCAAACAGCGTAACATCCGCGCCTTTGGTTATCATGCCCTCGGCAATGGTGCTGGCAATTTGTTCCCAGGGGCCGTAGTGGCGCGGTGGGGTACGCCAGGCAACGGGGGATAGGATGGCTATTCGTAACCTCTCCCCAACCCCTCTCCGAGAGAGAGGGGCTTTCTTGTTTTCATTCAGCATAATTAGATTTTTAAAACCCTCTCCATTGGAGAGGGCAGGGTGAGGTCATCTTAACAAATCTCCATACTCGCACCCGTTTTATTATACTCATACTCCAGCTCAAAGGCGCGCAGCACTGTCAGGTGCGATATCAGGTAGGCCAGTGTACTTTCGGCACCCTGGTTACGGTTAATGCCGGTGGGTAGCAGGCCGTCGCAACAGCCTTTTGTTTCATGATCGTATAGCGGGGCACGCAGGGTATTTTCGCCAAGGAACCAACGATAACTCAGGAACATCTTTTCAATATACTCCGGCTCGCGGAAGGTTTGGTAAGCTTCAAAATGCATCAGCACCATGGCCATGGTTTCGATAGCCTGTTGGTCGAACGTTGGAAAAGTGCCGCCGCGGTAATACCAGCCATCGTTACCAACCGGGCTCAGGTACCCGTTTGAAAGGGTAAGGTTATCTAAAAACTTCATGGTAGCCAGGGCTATCTTCTTCACTTTTTCATCGCCGGTTATGGTGCAGCTGTGCAGCAGGGCCAGTGGTAATATGGCATTATCGTAGGTCATCCCCTCCTCAAACCATTGCCAGTCCGGCGATGCGGTTTGTTCATAAGCATCCACCAAAGGCTGAGTCATATTGATCAGGATGCGTACCATACCCTCATCGGTAGGAAATACCTTCAGATAGTGGCAAATACCGATAATGGTATTGGCTCGTCCCCGGATATAGGTCAGGCTTTCGAAATGCGTTATCGACCGGCGGAAGATCTCGACCGCGAATTCCTGGTACGAGTTATTGGGCGCGCAGCCTATCAAATAACCTAAAGCCCACACCGTACGGCCAAATGAATCTTCCGACCCTACTTCATCCAAATACTGCCTGCTAAAACTCAGGAAATTGCGGAAGTTACCGTCATCCGTTTGCATGTAGTGGATGTAGCTAAGGTAGATGGGCAGCAGTCGCAGGGCCTCGGCGCTTTTATTACGCTGGTAAGCCATCAGCGCCATGATCAGCGCGCGCGCGTTATCATCCAAACAATACCCCTCCTTTAAATTAGGGATCCCAAACTTGGCGTGCTGCACAATACCGGTATCATCGGTTAAACGGGTAACATGCGCCAGGCTGAATTTGGGCAGTATCTCCGGGTCGACGATACTGTTCTTTAAAACGGTCGCGCTAAAATCGTGCAGGCGGCAGCATTCCTGGGCCACTTTTATAAATTCGGCGCCAATTTGAGGGTAACGCAAGTGCAGGCCGTACTCGTAGGCATTGCTTTTTAGTTGGTTCAATACAGCGTGGTTACCCAGCAGATCGTTCACAATTTCGGCTAATTGCTCGTGGTCTTTAAAATCGAACAGGCGGCCACGGCTATGGGCCAACAGTTCGGTAGCGTGCCAGTATGGGGTTGATACCACGGCTGCGCCAGCCCCTATGGCATATGACAAAGTACCGCTGGTGATCTGCGCCTCGTTAAGGTACGGCGTAACATACACCTCACAGGCGGTAAGGTAATTGATCAGTTCCTCGTCGCTTACAAACTTATTGATAAAGGCAAGGTGCTGCGATACATTCAACTGCGCGGCCAGGCTTTTCAGATGGTCGCGATACTCCTCGCCCGAATGTTTCAGTACCCCCGGGTGGGTATTGCCCAATACCACATAAACCACATCCGGGTGCTGCTCTACAATTTTAGGCAGGGCGCGCACCACTGTTTCCAAACCTTTGTTACGGCTTAATAAACCAAAGGTTAACAATACGCGGCGGTTTTTAAACGCGGCCAGGTTCTTCACCGGGTTATCTTCGGGCGCTTCCAGATCGGGCACGCCGTGTTCGATGATCTGTATCCTGTCGGCAGGGATCTCGTAAATTGTAGTCAGAAATTCTACCGCTCTTTTACTCATCACCACAATTTTTGATGCCTGTTCGGCAATTTCGCGGATGATGATCTTTTGCACATAGCTGGGGTCGCGCAGCACGGTGTGCAGGATAGCGATCAGCGGCTTTTCCAAACGCTTCAGCAAGGGCAGGATGTAGATACCGCTCTCGCCGCCGTAAATACCAAATTCGTGCTCTAAAATGCAGATGTCCGCATCGCTGGTATTAATGTAATTGGCCGCACGGATATAATCCTTCTGGTGGTTTTGGCGGATAACGTATTTTACCTCTTTGGGGTACTCGTACTCCTGCAAATTTTCCGAATCGTTAAGTGCCACCACAAAACCGCCCTGCAAAGGGTCGCTCCGCTTGGGGAAGTTGCTGTTGATGGCCGCCATCAGGTTTTGATTGAAGGTGGCGATACCGCATTCGCGTGGCGGATAAGTAGAAATATAAGCAATTTTCATAGGTAGATAAAGGGTCAGATTTTGATGTTCTTTAATAAGTTTTTCTAATTTTCACAACACGTATTGACTTAAAAAAAGGGCGTTTTTGATATGATCAGCGCAGTTTTTCCTTTAAAAAGCCCCTGCATTGGTAAGTCACGCTAAGTTTTGCATAAACCGTACCAATATTATTTTAAAGTAGAACAGGTAAACTATTGGTTAGGTTTTTAACGAGCGGATTTTTATTTACATACTGGTGCAATTTTAATATTACACCACTTAACATAAACTTAATACCTGTAAGCGTTTTTATTCGTTTATTTGAGGTGGATTTTTAAATAACAGGGGTTGGCCTGCTTATCACTAAACATTACGATAATTTTATATGTGTTTTAAATTAACCCCGGTTGACGTGGTGGATACCATTACCCCACAGGATTTTATGGAAAAGTACCTGAAGCCACGCCGACCGGTAGTGCTGAGAGGACTTACCCGCGACTGGCCCGCACGCGAAAAATGGACACCTGAATATTTAAAGCAACTGGTTGGCAATAAAGTGGTGCCATTGTACAACAACGCCAAGGCCGATCCGTCTAAACCCATAAACTCGTCGGCAACGGAAATGCCTTTTGATGAGTATATCGACCTGATCCGTTCGCAACCTACTGAATTGCGGATCTTCTTCTTCAATATATTTAAACAGGCGCCCGAGCTATTAAATGATATTGTAATACCTAAAGACCTGATGGGCGGCTTTATTGAAAGCATGCCGGCCATGTTCTTCGGCGGATCGAACTCGGTTACCTTTTTACATTATGATATCGACCTGCCCCACATCTTCCATACCCATTTTGGCGGTCGCAAGCATGTAATATTATTTGAAAATAAATGGAAACGCCGCCTGTATTGCCTGCCTAACGCTACTTACGCGTTGGAGGATTATGATGTACTAAACCCCGATACCAAACGCTTCCCGGCGTTGGAGGGCATCGAAGGACAGGAAGTTATACTGGAACACGGCGATACCCTGTTTATGCCGACCGGCTACTGGCATTGGATGAAATATGTGGATGGTTCGTATTCACTGAGTTTGCGCGCCTGGGATGCATCCATCACCCGCAAAGCCGCCAGCGTGTATAACCTGGCCACAAAAGGTGGTTTAGATAGTTTATTAAAAATGACCTTTAAAGGCCGTTATGCCAATTATCGCGAAAAAGTAGCAATAAGAAGAGCAAACAAAGCATTGGCTGCAGGGAAGCCTTATTAATCATTGTGCTTCGCGTCATTGGTAATTACGCTGCGCTATCATTAGTCATTAAAGTAATGTGTGTTAAAAAATGCCGCGGTCATTTTGACTAATGATTAATGACTATTCATAATACCCCTCACGGTACACCAGTACCGATTCGGGCAGGTCATCAGGTTCGGTAGCGTTTACTACGATGCCAGCTTTGGCCGATTCGAAATTATCTTCTTCAATGATCAGCTCCGGGTCGAACACTTTGAATAGTTTAAGCAGATCGGCATAGGTTTCGGATAACAGATCAATGTCCCGGTATTCCGGTCCTTGCGAGAAAAACTCGAAGGCGTTCACACGGTCATCGGCATCGTAGTAGATCAGCATATCCACTTCCGGGAAGAAATCGTAATACTCTGTATGCCCCTCAAACTCGTTCATGCCGGGCTGATATTCCCCGTCAATTTTTCCGCGCAGCACATGGCGTTCGTCGGTAAAATTAAGGTCGCCTACAGATTGGAATGGAATGATATTCATGGCGCGAAGGTAAACAAAGCACGCTACAAATTCACCACTGCCCAGCCCTCGTACTGGCGCAGAATGATCTCGCCATTGCCCGATGGTACCAGCGATACGAAGGGAAACAGGTCTGTGGGTTTAATATTGCGCGCTACAATGGTATTATTGCACTGCGCAAGGATTACGCCCTTGTCCAAAAGTTCCTTCCATTGTGCCTCGTAAGGGCTATTCTTCATAAATGCGGCTACACCGTCAGAAAAGACGATCAGTTCTACCTTTAACTTCCCCTTCAGCCGCGGGTCTTCCATAGCATGGCTGATAGAGCGAAATATAGTTCTGATCTTCGTGTCATCGCCAGAGTTAAGGGTATAAAGAGCATCGTAATGAGCCAGCTTTGGCACGGCGCCGGTAAATTCAGTTTTTGAGGTTTGGGCTTTTGCCGGTTTTACAATAGCGATAAAAGCAAGTGCTAACAAAATAAAGGTGTATTTTTTCATGGGATATATTTATACTTTTTTACTGCTCAATAATTTTTGCGCATCTTTTATTGGCCCAAACGGACCGTATTTATGCTGAGTTTCGCTGAACTTATCCGCATATGGGCCAAAAGGCGCGTCAATGGGTTTCAGCTTCAGATCGGGCCAATCGGCATGCTGGTCGCGATGAGGGCGTGGTTGCGAGTTAATAAAGGCGGCAACATTCCAGGCTTCTTCATCGGTTAATTGGGGGCTTTTATAAGAGGCGCCTAAAGGCATATTATTCTTCGCGAAGGCGGCCAGGTTGCCAATGCGATACATACCTGCCCCATCGTTATAGCTATGCCGGCCCCACAGCGGCGGGAATGTGTATGATAGTTTATCGGCAGCAAGTACCCCTTCGCCATCTTTACCGTGGCAACTCTGGCATTTTGAAGTATATATGGCCAGCCCTTTCACAGGGTCGGCGGCATGGTCTAAAAACGGGAGTTTGCCACAGGCAGTACCATAAAGTTTTTGCCCACGCTTCACATCACGGGCCAGCCATTTCATATAAGCCAACATGGCCTGTACTTCGCGGCTCGTTGTATCGGGTGCATGGCCTGCCAGGCTGCGCTCAAAGCATTGCACAATGCGATCGTCGGGGCGTTCTAACTTACCACTGCGGTTGCCCATTTTTGGATAAGTAGCTATAAAGCTGGCGTAATTATTCCCAAAAAGTTTACCACCGGCCTCCAGGTGGCAGTTTTGGCAATTCATACCATTTGATATTTGGGCGATACTGCCGCGTGGCCCGAAATATTGCGCGGTATGCACCAATAATTCCCTGCCGTAGCGGATCGCTTCGCCCTCCTTACCTGTGGGGATCGTTCGTTCGTCAGGCATTTTCCATTGGAGGCCTGCTGCCGGAATTGCATTAGCTGCCGGCGGCGAACCAGGCTTTACCGGTACTTTATGTAACAAATAAAAACTTAATAAGGCAATACCAATTACTGTTACAGCAACCGAAATAAATTGCAGGGATGATATCCTGTTGATTGGTTTTAAATGAGTTTTGTTGTGCTTGTTTCCGTCCACAAAATTGGGGTAATGGTTAAAGGTAAGTAATAAAAATGGCCACGCAAATTAATTTAGTGTAACTATTTACCCTAAGTATACGTTCAATACCTTGTTAATCAGCACACAAGCTTTGTGTAGTTGATACACGTATATTTCACATTAATTTACCTAAAAACGTTAGCTTTGCCCACACTATGAAAAAACAGGTTTTATGCTTCGGCGAAGTTTTGTGGGATGCCTTTGGTTACGAGAAAATTGCCGGCGGAGCGCCCATGAATGTGGCCTTTCATTTAACACAACAGGGGGTAAAAACACATTTCGCAAGCCGTGTAGGTGCTGATAGGTCGGGCCGTGAATTGATACTGGCCTTAAAGGATAAAGACCTTTATTCCAACCTTATTTCCGAAGACCCAAACCTTCCCACCTGCGAGGTAACCGTTGAACTGGACCCAAAAAAGCAAGCCACCTATATTATCCCGCAACCTGTATCCTGGGATAATATACACGTCGATCCCAACCTGTTAAAAACAGCAAAGGAAGCCAGCGCCATTGTATTTGGCAGTTTAGCCAGCCGTGGTGATGTTACCCGCAATACATTACGCACCTTACTTGAAGAAAGCAAAGCTATAAAGATATTTGATGTTAACCTGCGCGCGCCGCATTATGAACGCTCAACCATCGAATTACTGGCCGCCATGTCCGACGTGATCAAGATGAACGAGGAAGAGGCTACTCTGCTCATCGGCGGTGGCAGCGGCAAAAAACTACAGCAAAAGATCACGGAGTTTCAAAAGGCCTACCATCCGCATACCATTATTATTACCCGTGGTGCAGAAGGCGCCATGGTTTGGCATGATAAGCAATTCTATGAATCGCCGGGTGTTAAGGTAGATGTGGTTGATACCGTTGGCGCTGGCGATTCGTTCCTGGCCACCTTTATTGCCGGCTTGCTGAATAACGAACCGGTGAATGAGATACTGAAACGGGCCTGCAAAATCAGCGCCTTTGTAGCTACCCAGCGCGGGGCTAACCCGGTTTATCCTAAGGAGTTGGTGGCATAAAAGCCTGAACCAGGATATTTTTGTAGAGACAGATAATTATCTGTCTCCCGTTTGCAGGTTTAACCCCGAATTTGACACTAACTTATCGGCTAAGCTTTCCGCTTGAAAGAGGAGACAGATAATTATCTGCCTTTACAGAAAACAAATGTCATCCCTGCCTAACAATTCATCTTTTAACCATTTCATAATAAACTTTTCAGTAAAAATATCCGTTCCTTTATACAAGAAAGGGCAATTATGCGCGGTTTTGGATTTTCCAAATTTACTCCCCGCCAGGTTCAAAAGGGCGGGTTTGATGAATTACTGAAGTTATTTTTAGAGTTGCTTAACTATACAGCCGGCGACGCGGGCGAAGCTTTGGCCTGGATGAACGAGCTGGATAAGCAATACAACCTCACCAATGACGATTATGGCATGGGTGATTTTATTGACGAGCTGAAACAGCGCGGTTACCTGAACGAGGATAACCAGAGCGGCAACTTCAGCATTACGGCTAAAACGGAGCAAAGCATCCGTCAATCGGCGCTGGAGGAGATCTTCGGCAAGTTGAAAAAATCGGGGCGCGGTAACCACCGCTCGCCACAATCGGGACAAGGCGACGAAAAGAACGCCGAACGCCGGGAGTTCCAGTTTGGCGATAGTTTGGATCAGATAGATATGACGCAATCTATCCACAACGCGCAGGTGAACCACGGCATCGGCGATTTTATGATGACCGAAAAAGACCTGGAGGTTGAGGAGATGGATTTTAAGACATTGACCTCTACCGTGTTGATGATCGATATCTCGCACTCCATGATCCTGTACGGCGAAGACCGTATTACCCCTGCCAAAAAGGTGGCGATGGCACTGGCCGAACTCATTCGCACCAAATACCCTAAGGATACGCTGGATATTGTGGTGTTTGGTAATGATGCCTGGCCTATCGCGCTACAGGACCTACCCTACCTGCAGGTTGGCCCCTACCATACCAATACCTATGCCGGGCTTGAACTGGCTACCGATCTGCTTCGCCGCCGTAAAACGCATAACAAGCAGATATTTATGATAACCGATGGCAAACCCACCTGCTTAAAGGAAGGCACCAAGTATTATAAAAACAGTATCGGGCTCGATCGTAAAGTGGTGAACAAAACCCTGAACATGGCCGCGCAGTGTAAGCGATTGAAGATACCAATCACCACGTTTATGATAGCGAAGGACCCCTACCTGCAACAGTTTGTCCGCAAGTTCACCGAAACTAACGGCGGACGGGCATTCTATAGTTCGCTAACGGGTTTGGGTGAGTATATTTTTGAGGATTATATTAAAAACCGGAGGAAGACGGTAAGGTAGGCCCCCGGCCCCCTAAAGGGGGAGTTAATGTGCAGATGCCTGGATATGCAGATGTGCAAATGAAGAAATGAATCGGTGAAATCAAAAAGTAATCGGTGAAATCAAACGAATGAAATGAGTAAATTGAACATAAAAACATTAGGCGAGTTAAAGCAAACCGATTATAAAAGCCGCTCGGTTAAGGATGAGTTACGCGAGAACCTGATCAAGCAATTGCAAAAACACGAGGGCGGGTTTGAGGGCATTGTGGGTTACGAGGATACCGTCATTCCCGATCTGCAAACGGCTATCCTGTCGCGCCATAATATATTGCTGCTGGGTTTACGGGGGCAGGCAAAAACCCGTATTGCCCGCTTACTGGTGAACCTGCTGGACGAATATGTGCCTTATATTGAGGGTTCGGAATTATATGATGATCCGCTGGCCCCGATCAGTTGGTATGGTCATAACCAAATTGAGATCCACGGCGATAATACGCCCATTGCCTGGATACACCGTAGCGAACGCTATACCGAAAAACTGGCCACGCCTGATGTTACCGTTGCCGACCTGATCGGCGATGTTGACCCCATCAAAGCAGCTACTTTAAAGCTGACTTATTCAGACGAACGCGTGCTGCACTTCGGCCTGATCCCACGCGCGCACCGCGGCATATTTGTAATAAACGAATTGCCCGACCTACAGGCCCGTATACAGGTATCCCTGTTTAACATTTTGCAGGAAAAGGATATTCAGATCCGCGGTTTTAAGCTGCGCCTGCCGTTGGATATCCAGTTTGTGTTTACCGCCAACCCCGAGGATTATACTAACCGTGGTTCGATAGTTACGCCGTTGAAAGACCGTATCGAAAGCCAGATCTTAACCCACTACCCGCGCTCGGTAGAGATATCGCGCAAGATCACCCAACAAGAAGCATCATTAACACCCGAACAGCGTAAAAATATAGAAGCCGATGGCCTGGTGAAAGACCTGGTAGAGCAGATCGCCTTCGAGGCGCGTAATTCGGAATATATCGATAAAAAATCGGGGGTATCGGCTCGATTGACCATCTCGGCCTTCGAGAACCTGATCAGCAATGCCGAACGCCGTATGATCATCAACGGCGAGAAGAATACATTCGTCCGCATCTCCGACTTTTTAGGCGTTATCCCGGCCATTACCGGTAAAATAGAATTGGTTTACGAAGGCGAACTGGAAGGCCCGGCAAAAGTGGCCAATATTCTGTTGGGCAAGGCCATCAAAAACCTGATGCTGCAATTTTTCCCCGATCCGGAAAAAGCTAAAAAATCTAAAAAGGGTAATCCATACGCATCTATTATTGCCTGGTTTAGCGATGCCAATAATTTGGCTTTGATAGATGGTATGCCCGCCCGCGAATATAAAGAAGCGCTGAACTCGGTTACCGGATTAAAGGAATTGGTAAAAACCTTCCATCCGCAACTGAGCGAGAACCAGCAACTATTATTGATGGAGTTTGTACTGCACGGCCTTGCCGAGTTCTCGCAGTTGAATAAAGGTTTCCTGGATAATGGCTTCGCTTTTTCGGATATGTTTGACAGTTTGTTTAACTTGCAACCCGATGACGACGATGATCTGGACTTGAATGATGACAGGTATTAATATACAGGCCTCACCCCAACCCCTCTCCTTTGGAGAGGGGCTTATTATAGTACTTTCTAAAAAAGCCTCCCCTGCTGGGGGAGGTTTGGAGGGGGCCAATTAATGCATAGCCTACTCTTCGTTTTTTTCATCGCCGCGGTACTGTTAACCATTGATGCTTACCTGCTGCATGGTTTGCGCGCGGCACTCGCCAATTGGGCTATCATCCGCAAAAAAGGCTTTAACATTTTTTACTGGATCTTTTGCGCGGGTATGGTTTTTGGTTTGCTGTGCTGCGTTTACTTTAAACTTGGCGTAGGCGTAAGGGCGGCGTTCCTGATGTTCTTTTTTGTTACGCAGGTAGCCAAGCTCTGCTTTTTGCCGTTTATGATCATCGATGATGTGCGCCGCTATATCATAAAAAAGAGAAAGACAAAAGAAGCGGCCAAACTAAAGGCAGAAGATAAAAAAGAAGAAACAGAGCCAATACAGATCACCCGTTCATCATTTTTAATGAAAGCCGGTATTATGGCCACTTCGGTACCGGTAATAGGCTTGGGCGCAGGTGTGGTATCACGCGTTGGCGTGTTCGATTATCAATTAAAGCGCGTAAACCTTTACCTGCCCAATCTGCCTAAAAAATTTGACGGACTAACATTGGGGCAGATCTCCGATATCCACTCGGGCAGCTATCACAAACGCGACCGTATACGTATTCGTGGTGGTGTTGATATGCTGATGAAAGAAAAGCCCGATATGATATTCTTCACCGGCGATCTGGTGAACGATGTGGCAACCGATATTGAATGGGTGTATGATTGTTTTACGCCGATAAAAGCCCCGCTGGGCGTATTCTCTTGCTTTGGTAACCACGATTATGGTGATTATTCGCAACTGACTGGTAAGCCACGGCAGGAAAACCGCGATGCCATGATCAAACTGCATCATAGCTACGGTTGGGATCTGCTGCTGAACGAGAACCGACGCTTAAAGGTGGAGGGCGAAGAAATAGGCATCGTCGGTATAGAAAACTGGGGGGTGCTGAGCCGCTTCCCTAAATATGGCCGTATGGACCTGGCTACTAAAAACACCGGTGACCTACCCGTAAAACTCCTGCTCTCTCACGACCCATCTCACTGGCGGGCCGAAGTACTGCCTAAATACCCGCAGATAGACGCTGTTTTTGCCGGGCATACGCACGGCATGCAGTTTGGGGTACAAACAGGCTACTTTCAATGGAGCCCTATCGAATATTTATACGAAGAATGGGCAGGCCTGTACCGCGAAGCACACCAACAGATATACGTAAACGTAGGCTTTGGCTACGTAGGCTACCCGGGCAGGATTGGAATATTGCCGGAGATTACGATATTTACGCTGAGATCGGGCACCGATCCATCTCTTACATAATACCTAAAGCAGGCCGCCGGCTTTGCATTTTATCGTTTAAATGAAAAAACTGTATTACTCGGTTCTTGATTTTATATTGTTCAGCAATGTTTTCATGGCCTTGTGTGGTGTGGCGCAGGCGCTGGTTACCTTTCATCTTATCGGTTCAAAACCGGTTTACGCGGTGTTGGGCATTTTATTTACCGCTACGCTGGTCGAGTATAACTTTAGTGTACTGGTTAGTAAGCCACAGCAGCCACTTAAGTCGCCGTTTCGCAGGGTGCGGTGGTTTTACGCCCACCACCGGTTAATGGTCACCTTTACCATCGTATCGATATTGATATTGATCCCGCTGTTCCTGTTAATATCTATCGAATCGAGGCTGCTCCTGGTATTTATGTCGGTGCTCTGCGTGGGGTACAGCATACCACTTTTCACCATTGGCGAACAAAAATTTAGTCTGCGGAATGTACCCGGTTTAAAGCCATTCCTCATTACGCTGGTATGGACACTGAGCTGCGTGTTGCTGCCGGTGCTTGAAGCAAAAGATCTGCATTTAACAGATGTTTCTATGCGGGATACCACCATCCTGATAGCCAAGCGTTTTCTATTCATCGGCGCGCTGACAGTTCCGTTTGATATCCGCGACCTGTTTCATGATAAAAAGACGGGCCTAAAAACCATCCCCGTTGCTTTTGGCGAAAAAAACGCCTACCTGTTTTGCCAGGCTTTATTGGCAGGCTACGTGGTGCTGTTATTTCTTTTTCGCAACAATGGCTTTTCGATTGATTTTTGGGCGCTTACTTCAACCATGTTCCTTACCGGCTGGCTCATCTTCCGCTCTAAATGGGAGAAGAACGAGTATTACTACTTCCTGTATATGGATGGCGTGCTGATAGTACAATATGTAGTACTGGTGGCCTTTAACTTCATCTTTAAATAAATTGCCCTCTAACTACGATAACGCCGCCTGGTTTTACGACCGCCTTTCGCGGGTGGTTTATGGCAAGGCGCTAATCCAAGCACAAACGCATTTTCTGCATACCATACCACAAAATTCAAATGTGCTGATAGCGGGAGGCGGCAGCGGGATGCTGCTGGAAGCAATTGCCCGGATACATCCATCCGGCCTGCAGATCGCCTACGTTGAATTATCTGAAAAAATGATGGCACTGGCTAAAAAGCGAAACACGGCGGGCAATAAGGTATCGTACATAAATCAACCTGTTGAAGATGCTGGTTTAACGCAGGAATTTGATGTAGTGATCTCGCCTTTTTTGCTGGATAGTTTATCACCTGTAAATTTTATAAAAGTATTTGCCGCTATGGATGCGTTGCTAAAACCCGGCTGCCTTTGGCTGAATACCGATTTCCAGCTTAACGGCAAATGGTGGCAGAAACCTTTACTTAAAAGCATGTATTTTTTCTTCAGGCTGCTAGGTTGTGTGGAGACGGCCGAGCTGCCTGATATGGCTGCATATTTCGCTGTGAAGGGCTACAACGAAATTGAAAGAAAGTTATTTTTTGGCGATTTCATCGCGGCAGGCGTTTATCGTAAATAAGGTGCCGCAAGCCTTTGTGTGCTTTATCATCAAATCTTACGTAACCGATACGTATATTTGCCCATGACTTCTTCGCAAAGGTACGATCAGCGGGGTGTATCCGCATCAAAAGATGATGTGCACAATGCCATCAAAAACATCGATAAGGGCATTTTCCCGCAAGCTTTCTGCAAAATTATTCCCGATATTTTAAGTAACGACCCGGAGTGGTGCAACATTATGCACGCCGATGGGGCTGGTACCAAATCATCCTTAGCCTACAGCTACTGGAAGCAAACCGGCGACCTTTCTGTATGGAGAGGTATAGCGCAGGACGCCGTGATCATGAACCTTGACGACCTGCTTTGCGTAGGCGCTACCGATAATATCCTTTTATCATCAACCATTGGCCGCAACAAAAACCTGATAACCGGAGAGGTAATAGCTGCCATCATCAACGGAACAGAGGAAGTACTGGCCGATCTTCGCGCGGCGGGCATTGGCATCTACTCAACCGGTGGCGAAACTGCTGATGTAGGCGATTTGGTGCGCACGGTGATCGTCGATTCGACCGTTACCTGCCGCATGCGCCGCGATGAGGTGATATCAAACCATACTATCCAACCCGGCGATGTCATCGTCGGCCTGGCATCATACGGACAAGCCACTTACGAGACCGAATACAACGGCGGCATGGGCTCTAACGGATTAACATCCGCCCGTCACGATGTATTTAACAAATCGGTAGCCAGCAGTTACCCCGAAAGTTTTGACCCTGCCGTTCCGCAGGATTTGGTATTCTCGGGCAGCAAGCAGTTAACGGATATGATAGATATCGGCAAGGGGCAAAGCATCACTGCCGGTAAACTGGTGCTATCCCCTACCCGCACCTATGCGCCTATCATCAAACAAATACTGGATAAATACCGCCCGCAGATACATGGCATGGTGCATTGCAGTGGCGGCGCGCAAACCAAGGTGCTACACTTTATCAATAACGTGCATGTAATAAAGGATAATCTTTTCCCTGTGCCACCGCTTTTTAAACTGATCCATGAAGAATCGGGCACCAGCTGGCAGGAAATGTACAAGGTATTTAATATGGGCCACCGCATGGAACTTTATGTGCCCGAATCCATTGCTACCGACCTGATCGCTATCTCAAAAAGCTTTAATGTAGACGCGCAGATTATCGGCCGGGTTGAGGCTGCCGAAAGCAAACAGGTAACTGTACGTTCGGAGTTTGGAGAGTTTGTGTATTAATTAAGGTTCGTCATCCTTTTATATAAACGGCCTGTTTGCAATGCAAACAGGCCGTTTACTTATGTACTATCCTTGTAAACAAAACGAGGCTGTATCATAAATCATGGTATGGCCTCTTTTTTATTTGTGCATAATTTATTGGAATAAAGAGGGGTATTTATTTGATATAATAATCTGATTTTCATATATTTATGTATCGAAAGTAGCGTAGTATGTCCTCTAAAAGACCTGTATTCAAGCCCTACCAGCAACGGCAGTTGATGGCTATTCCTCCAACACTTGACGAATTAGTTCCGGCATCGCACCCGGTGCGTGTAGTTAACGATGTGATCGACAGGCTCTATCTGGAACCATTGCTGAAAGCTTATCATATCCGCGGGAGTTCAAGCTATCACCCGCAAATGTTGTTAAAGGTGCTGGTATATGGGTATGTAACCAACACCTACTCCAGCCGAAAGCTGGCAGCAGCCTGCCGGGAAAGCGTTTACCTGATGTGGCTGAGTTCGATGAACTATCCTGATCATAATACGATCAACCGTTTCCGGGGCGTACGTTTGAAGCATGCGCTGCGTGATGTGTTCGAAGATGTGGTGAAACTTTTGGCAGAGGAAGGCCTGCTCAGTATTGAAGAAGTGAATACGGACGGGACAAAGATAGAGGCGAATGCAAACCGGTATACCTTTGTCTGGAAGAAAGCGATTCAGACCAATAAGGAAAAGATGAAAAAGCAGCTGTCAGAGATATGGGACTATGCCCAAAGCGTAGCAAAAGAAGAAGACAGGCTGCCTGATCCGCCTGACTTTACTGTTATTGACAGTGAAAAGGTCAATGCCGCAGTAGATAAACTCAATGAGAAGCTTTCCTCGCGTGAGGATGTTTCCAAACAGGTCAAAAGCAAGCTGCGGTATATCAGCAAACATTACCCGCAGGCCATTGCCCGCTATGAGCAGCAGGAAGCTCTGCTGGGTGAACGCAACAGCTATTCCAAGACCGATACGGATGCCACATTCATGCGGATGAAGGAAGACCACATGAAAAACGGCCAGTTAAAACCGGGGTATAATGTTCAGATATCCACATCCAACCAGTTCATTGTCAATTACACCATTCACTCCAACACCACAGACACCAATACATTAAGTGCTCATTTAGCGCAGCATGAAGTCAGCTTTGGCAAAGCACCGCAAGTGCTTACAGCCGATGCCGGATATGGCTCCGAGGAGAACTACACGCGGTTGGAACAAAAAGGAACAATCGCCTTTGTAAAGTATGGGATGTTCGATAAGGAACAAAATGAGAATCACAACAACAAGCACCCTTTTGCAGCAAATAAGCTTTTTTACAACCAGGAGAAAGATTGTTACATCTGCCCGATGGGCCAGCAAATGAATTTCATCGGAACAAGTAAAAGAAAAACAAGCACGGAGTTTGAACAAACGGTAAAAAGATACCAGGCAGTTAACTGCGCTAACTGTCCGCTGAACGGTATTTGCCATAAATCAAAAGGGAATCGGATCATTGAAATCAATGAAAACCTGAACCGCCTGAAACAAAAGGCGCACGAGCTGTTAAACAGTGAAGAAGGCATACAACGGCGAAAGAAACGCTGCTTTGATGTAGAACCTGTATTTGGTAATATTAAGCAGAACCATGGCTTTAAACGGTTTATGCTCCGCGGCAAGGAAAAAGTAGAAATAGAATGGGGTTTAGTTGCAATCGCACAAAATCTAAGGAAAAAAGCGGCTTAAATGAGTCGTTTTACCACTCAGGTTCGCCCAAGAAAGCTACCCCCTCCCCCTCAAAAAATTCCATAGAAACTCAATACCAAATTCAGCTATTAGGCTAAAAAAATAAAGACCGCATCATTTGATTTATGATACGGCCTCGTTCGTTTTTATGCTTAGCGGTTATTAGTTAACAGCTATCATTTTGCTAACGGTAAAGTTAGATACCTGGCCATCGCTTGTGCGGGCATAAGCCTTAAGGGTGTAAATTTTACCTGCTGTCAGTTTGTTCAGCTTAAGTAATATGGTACCATTGTATACCAATGTATTTGGGTATGTGGTGGTAGCATTAATAAACGATATAGTACCCTGTGTACCTACCGGGGTTGAAGCCGGAGTGGTGGCGGGGGTAGTTGAATCGAAACCAGACCATGAGTTAAAATGCACGGTTTGTACTAAAGTAGCAGCGGTTAAAGCCGTACTGGTAGTGTTATCGTAGATCTCAAGGTCGAACGCGCCGGGTGTTAATTTTGTTAAAGTAGCACCAAACGACAATTGTATAACACTTGAAGTACTGAACGGAGCAGTGCTTTGCAAACCAAGGCTGCTGAGCTGCACCGGTGGCAATTTAGCCTCGATACCTACAACGTCGGCCTTTTTTGTGCACGAGAAAGTACCGATGGCAAGTAAACCAATTAATACTGCGCTTATATATTTTTTCATTTTCATCTTTTTTAAATTTTTCAATTACCTTTTACCTGATTAGAAAATATACTTAGCACCAATTAATATGCTCCAGGTAGTAGCAGTTGTTGCATCCTGGAAAGGTGTATTAACCAGTTTACCATTCAGCTGCCTTACGTTGTAAGTAGGCAGGCCGGTGGTAGCATCAATAGCTGTTGTAAGCGGAGTTGTAGTGGTTACAATCTTTTGGATACCCCAGTATTTGTTAAGCAAGTTAGGTAAGTTTTGAACTACGGCGCTAAACTGTAAAGTGTGTTTGTGATTGTTGCCTGTATTGATGTAAAAATCTTGCAGGATGTTCAGATCAACACGGGTATACCATGGCAGGAATGCAGCATTCCTGTCGGCAAACTCGCCCCTGTGTTTACGCAGGTAAGGGCTGTTGTTAATAAACTGCTCTAAAGCGGCTTGCTGTTGTTGTACAGTATAAGTATAAGTTACACCGTTTACAGTAGCAGTGTACTGAGTAATGTTCAACTCGCTTGCCCTTTTTGGGATATACATCAGGTCAGACGCGTTACCATCGCCGTTGATATCAGTACCGTAAGTATAGCTAAGCGGAGTAGTGCTTGGCGTAGTACTACCAGCCTGGCCTTGTAAAAATAAACCAATAGTAGTAGCAGCGTGGTTCAGATAGTTAAATTTATAGCTGGCGTTAGCTACTATACGGTGAGGTACATAATAGCTTGAGTTGCGCAGTTCAACATCATTTGATGTACCTACGTTAAAGTTACTTTGCCATACCGAAGTAGCAGTTGAACCAACGTTTGGCGTAACCTCTTTAGACACAGTGTAAGTATAAGCTAAACTTGCGCTCAAGCCGTTATTAAACGATTTGTTTAACTGACCGGTAAACGCTGCTGAATAACCTTTGTTAGTATTTTCAAGAATGATCACCGAGCTTAAGCTTGGGTAAATAGCCCTGTCTATAGCTTGTACGGCATTGTTAGTACCTGTACCCACGTAACGTACACGTGTCAGGTCACCTTCATTAATAGTGCCGGTTGGCGCTTTAAGGTTGGCGTTACGTACTTTGGTAGCGTTGATATCTTTAGTATACAAGGCCTCGAAGTTAGCCGACCAGCCATTGCCCAGGTTTTTCTCGGCAGCAAAATCGGTACGGAATACCTGCGGGAATTTGTAGTTAGGATCTAACAAAGCTGTATTTGGCTGGATAGCGGTACCTGCTGTTTGCGGGAATAATGAAGCATATGCAGCCGGATCGGCGTTAAATTTAATAGTAGCTAACTGAGCGGCTGTAGCTATACCACCAAACTGGTACATACCGCTGTTGCTTGGCGCGTTGGTTAACGATACATACGGGATACGACCGGTGAAGATACCGATACCACCGCGTAATACTAACGAGTTATCGTCAAGCATGCTTAAACGGAAACCGATACGTGGAGAGAAGATAAACCTTGTTTTAGGGAATTTACCACCATTGTATGATTTTAAGTTACCGTTCTGATCTGGCAACAATAAAGCAGTTACCTGAGGGTTTTCAACCGGATCTTCCAGGTATTGTGGTTTATCAACACGGATACCGTAGGTTAATTTAAAGTTAGGGTTTACGTTGTATTCGTCTTGCACGTAAGCGCTTATCTGGCCAATTTTCAGGTTAGCCGAAAACACTTTGCTTACACCCGGTAATAACGAGTAAGTATAAGAGTAATAGATAGGGGCCTTATCAGTCAGGAAATCATCCAGCGAATTGTAGATGTAATGGCTGTTTGAGCCAGGCATAAACGCATTACCTACCTTTTGGAATTCGTAGTTGATACCTGCGGTAAGTGTGTGCTTGCCGGCGTAGTAGGTAAAGTTATCTGTTAAGCTGGTAGAGTTATCAATAACCTCGTTGTTATTGGTAAACGGATCCATACCGGCAGTAATGTAGTTACTGTTGGCGCCATTGAAAATATCGATGGTTGGGAATACAGAACCATTAAAAGTACGCGGGTTATCGTAACGTTTAAAAGCTACTAACAACTGGTTGCTCATGCTTGAGTTAAAACGGGTGTTCAACTCGGCAGTACCGGTAGTTACCAGATTTTTAAAGCCATAGTTAGAGTTTTGGAACGCGATAGATTGCGCGCTGTAACGGCCGTTTGGCAGGTTGGTACGGCTTGATGCCGCAACACCGGTAGTAGCATTGAACGAAGTAAACGAACCACCGTTAGCAATTGAAGTAGAGTTTACAGGCTGATCGCTGGTAGCGTTCAGGTAGCTGTATTTAACGGTCAGTTTGTTTTTGTCGTTGATGTTCCAGTCTAATTTAGCCAGGAACTTCTTGTTTTTTGGCTGAAATGCGGGGAAGTTATCAAAGCCTCCGGTTTCATAACCTTTACCGGCTAAGTACTTTTGCACGTTGGTTAACTCGGTAACAGTTGCAGGGGTAACCTGGCCTGTACCCGAACCGCCGGTTGGCGAATAAGCAATACCAGGAGTGGTTGATTTCTCCTGCTCGTAGTTACCAAAGAAGAATAATTTGTTTTTAATGATAGGGCCACCTATGGTAAAACCATAAGTATTGGTTTTTGATTTAGCTACGTTATTACCGATGTAATTATCGCCAATGTAGTTACCATTGAAAGATTGATCTTTATAGTAAGTGTAAGCCGAACCATGGAAGGTGTTGGTACCGCTTTTGGTTGTAGCGTAAATACCGGCACCGGTAAAGCCAGCCTGCCTAACGTCGAAGGGGGCGATGTTTACCGAGATCTCATCATAAGCTTCGATAGAGATTGGCTGGGCGCCACCACCAGGCAGCGGATCTTGCGATGTGCCAAAGGTGTTGTTCAGGTTGGCACCGTCAACAGTGGTGTTGTTTAAACGGTTGTCGCGACCTGCAAAGCTAGTACCAGTTGATTGTGGTGTTAAACGGGTGAAATCAACAATGCTACGGTTGATAGTAGGCAATGCGGCAATTTGCGCCCTGTTAATGTTGGTACTTGCACCAAGTTTACCGTTATTAATTACCTTGGTAGATGTTACCTTCACCTCTTTCAGGTCGATACCTGTTTCGGCTAATACGGTGTTCAAAATAAAGGTTTGGCCTAATTGCAGGATAATACCTTCGTAAGCGTTAGGTTTATAACCTATAAAACTGATCTCAACCTTGTACGGGCCGCCAATACGCATACCGGGGATCGTATACAGGCCATTGGCGTTGGTAGATGTTGAGTAAACCGTTCCTGAAGGAACGTGGGTTGCCTTTACGGTAGCACCAGGCAGGGTTGTACCCTTAGCATCCTTGATGGTACCAGACAAACTACTGGTTGTAACCTGTGCAAAGGTTGCAACGGTAGTAAAAAGAGCAATGATTAGAAAAAGTAAATGCTTCCTCATACTTGTTTGGGGTTTTTGTTTAAATTTTGTTACAAAGATAGGTAATAGGGCAATACTCCATGTTAAGATATTGTTAACATGCTCTCGTATCTTACAACCTATTGCTCATAACTTAACATTATAACGAAACAAAATTTGCTTTATCCCTAATCACAGAGAACAAAATGAAATATTTAGGCGCAAAAGCTTATTAAAACATCACATTATTTTGCGGCGTTCAAAAAAAATCCCCGTCATTTTTTCCAAATGACGGGGATTGATTTACAATTAAATGATATTTATTGCCTAATAGTTATGGTTTATATACAAACGTAGTGCCATCGTACACAAATTTCTTGGTAGCATTAAATGTAGAGCCATTGTAAGCTACATATGTAATGTTATATACCTGGTTAAGTTCTGGCTTAGTGAAATTTTTGGCCATGATCAAAATAAGCGAGGCATTCACTTGCGCATCCGTCCAGCCTGTAGTTGGCGAAACCGGCACGCTAACGTTATAATCGCCAAACTGGGCTACGTTATCCAACGCGGTTTGTATGTTAACTGTGGTCGGCATTGTTTTAATATACTGATAATCGGCAGTGGTTAATTTATAGTTCACTGTATTATCGGCAACCCAGCCGGTAGTTGTTTTTACAAATGATAACGTTACAGGGATAGGCGCGGTGGTCCAGTTGGTACCATCAAACATTAATGGCAATACCCTTTGATAAGAAACAGTAGCGCTTGTTTGATATTTGTAGTTAACATAAATTACGTTACCAACCTTTGCAGACGCGAAAGTAGTTGCATCTGCCTTAAGGAAATTATTGAAATAAGTTGGCAGGTTGGCAGCATCAGATGAAACAAACGCGTTATTGTTGCCGCGATTAACAGAAGCATACTGCGCGTTGCTCACACGGTATATCTTTTGCCAGTCGTTAGCAGCAGTATACAGGAAGGCATCGGTTTGCAACGTACCTGAAGATGCGGTAACATTCGATTCGAAATACAGGTAGGTTAACACGCGTAACGAGTTCTCGGCAGGTGGGGTTTGATTTTTATACCTCAGCCAATTGATAACGGCAGTAGCAGAAAGGTCATCAAAGTTGTTAGCCGAAATGGAAAGGCCATTATAAGTAAACGCTGTCCATCTGTAATCGCTTGTTGGCGTTGTTTGTAAGGTTATGGCGGTGGTAGCTAAGGTCGAATCGGCCAGCTTTATAGTTACCGGGATCGAATTGTAAGTAACCGAAACTGTCGTTTTTACAGGATAAGTAGCAAACCTTGATGCCAGTATGGTTGGTATCTGGGCTTTTGCTGTATCTGCACTTTTAAAATACAGCGAGGTATATGCGCCCGCGCCTTTGTTTAAAAGCTTATACTCGGCAGATGTCAGTGTGTATGGCATAGTTGGCGCGGCCGGCCCTGGTACATCGCCTAATGTATCATAAGTTTTGTTCAACGGTTTACAGGCAGTAAATGCTGCAACAGCGCTTACAAATGCTACGAAATAATATATTCTTTTCATATCAGTAATTCTTAAAATTTAATTTTCAGGGTTGTCATATAGTACCTGTTGGCACCATACCATACATTCATCCGGTTCAACTGCGCTACAGGCGAATCGGCTATTACTCCGCCAACGGCTCCCGGTATGCCGGTGTCATAGGCGTCTGCGATGTACTGTGTATTAAGCACGTTATAAACATTGCCAATAAATGAAGCATCCAAACCTGCAAATTTAAAGCGGAATACCAAGTTCATGTTCAGTGTGCCGTAGTCGGGGATATTATATACACTATAACCTGTCGCTGTAATCTTTGTAGGATCGTATGAGCCGTAGTAACGGGCGTAGTAAGTATAATTACCACCTATTTTTACCTTTGGCAATACGGTAATATCCGCGCCAAACGCAGCCGTAGTTTGCGCGCCGGTAGCATTCGAACCAAACTCACCAATTTTAAGGTCTTTCAGCAATAACGAAGGCTGGGTAGTTGTGCTGGAACCTGGCGCATCGCTTGTAATTTGTACTGCGCCTGTATTTGACAGGTAGTGGAAATCGCCAACAGAGAAACTACCGCTGAAAGTAACATCTTTCGACGGACGGAACTTACCTTCAAATTCGATACCCTGGTGTAACTCGTTGATGCCTGAAATGTTTGCCACTGCTATAGTGCCATCATTATTGGGGTTGGGGTTGGAAGTAATCTTAGCCCTGTCTTTATAAGTTGAGCGGTACAGGTTCACGTTAGCGCTGAACATCGGGCTCACATAACCATAACCTAATTCATAGCTCATTAACTTTTCAGGTTTTGCAGATGGGTTAACATCATTCTGTTTGTTAAGGAAAATAGTAGCTACCAGTGGCGACCTTACCAGGTAACCAACGTTAGCATAAACGTTGTTGTGCGCATCCAGGTTATAATTGGCGCCGCCTTTTGCCTGGTAACCTAAAAAGTTTATCCATTTGGAAGTACGGTTTGGATCGCTTGCAAGGTAGTTAAAGTAATCTGTCCTTCTGTTACCGGTATTTGTACCCGCTACGGCAACAAATGCCGATAAATTATTTTTAGTGTATTCCGATTGCAGGTAAATGCCTTCAGAAGCTGTCTCTAACAAGTAATCGTTATTGAATTTATCGCCTTCAACTACCTGTTTGTTTGGGTTATTGATATCGCCGGAAGGGCTGGTCCTGCTGTTGTTGCGGGTATCGATAATGTACGAACCGCCTAACAAATCATGTACCTTGTAAAAGTGTTCGCCCCTATAGTAACGCAGGTCTAAACCGCCAACTATGTTAACATAATTGCCAATTTTTTTATTCAATGTGCTTAATATGCCATACTGCTGATGATCGTTCTCTACATCCTGGAAATAGTTTTTAGATGAACCATCCGCATTGGCCAAATTGTTTTTGCTGATAGCGTTGAAATCGATAGGAGAATATTGGTTTCCTATTCTCGGTACACCGGTCAGCGAGTTTACATATCTTGCCGCGCCCGCGCCATAAGTTGCATAAGCAACGGTAGCTAACGAAGTAGTAGGGTTAATTTGCCAGTCGTGGTTGATAGATGCTAATGGTTTATTGTAGAAGTTTTGCTCGGCGCTTAACAACTGGCCACCGTAGTAACCATAGTCTGTATTAAACCTGGTACCTTCCATACGGTAAGTATTGATGGTATTGTAAGTATAACGCTGCGCATGGCTTTGTGCTGCACCCAGGAAGTTAAATGATAGCGATTGTGTTTTACTTAACACCTTAGATATGTTAAGAAAGTAGCTATAGCCAGTATAATATAAAGCTTCGCCGCCTGGTGATGTACCTGTGCTTTTAGACAACAGGAATGATGAAGACCATCCTTTATCACTTAAACCGGTCGAATAGGAAACTACGGTCTTTAGCTGGTCATAACTACCAATAGATTGCGCTACAGAACCACCGGTTTGGGTTTGTGTACCCATGGTGGTGATATTAATGGTACCACCAAGCGAAGGAACAGGGATCTTAGAAGCGCCTAAACCGCGCTGTACCTGCATTGAAGTGGTAACATCCGACAAGCCTGCCCAGTCGTTCCAGTAAATTTTACCGGCCTCCACATCATTAACAGGGATACCGTTTATTAACAAAGCCACGTTGTTACTGCTAAAACCACGTATATTGATACGTGAATCGCCGTAGCCGCCGCCAGAACGTGATACAGTTACGCCTGGCGTCTCCTGTAAAAGCTCGGGGAACTCCGCACCCGCACCTTTTTCTTCGATATACTGGGCATTAACTGCCGATACCGCGATAGGGGTTTGCCTGCCAATAGCTATAGATTGCGTACCGGTAATCACAACCTCCTTCATCGCAGCCGAAGACTGATCTAGTGTTATTGTACCCAGTGCCTTGCCCGAAGCTTCAATCTCTTTAGTTACATAACCAATATAGCTTAACACCAGTGTAGTACTGCCATCAGCCGGTACGCTGATCTTAAAGGAACCGTCCAGCGCAACTGAAGTTGCTTTAGTAGTGCCTTTAATGTTAACGGTTGCGCCAATAAGCGGCTCTTTTGTCTGTGCATCAAGTAATTTACCTGTTACTACCTTAGTGCCTTGCGCTAAGGTAAAACCCGTAATACTAAAAACTGCAAGAAATAAAATGAGTAAATGCTTCCTCATGTTTTTGTCTGTTTTAATTATTAAAAATGTTTTTACAGACAAATGTAAGTAAACAGTTAAATGGCATTGTTAACTAATTATTAACAAGCATATCTTTTATTAACGCTACCTACATATTTGTCATATTGTAACAAGAAACTTGCGTAAGCATTAAATGCCATCCACCTGCAATATCTTAAGGGCACAACTAATACTAATTTTTCATTCCGTGGTTTTTTTATAGCTTTGGCTCAAATTCAAAAAAGCATATTTATACCAATACTATGGATTACGATGTAATTGTTATAGGGTCGGGCCCGGGCGGATATGTTGCTGCCATACGCGCTTCCCAACTGGGTTTAAAAACCGCGATAGTTGAAAAAGAATCGCTTGGCGGTATTTGCCTTAACTGGGGTTGTATCCCAACCAAAGCGCTGTTAAAAAGCGCCCAGGTATTTGAATATCTAAACCATGCTGCCGATTACGGCATTAAGGTTAACGGCGGCGAAATTGATTTTGAAGCCGTAGTAAAAAGGAGCCGCGGCGTAGCCGACGGTATGAGCAAGGGTGTTCAGTTCCTGATGAAGAAGAATAAAATTGATGTTTTGGTAGGTTTCGGTAAGCTTAAAGGCAAAGGCCAGGTTGAAGTTAGCAACGAAGGCACTGCCAAAGTTTATACCGCCAAACATATTATATTAGCTACCGGCGGCCGCAGTCGCGAATTGCCAAACCTTAAACAGGACGGCAAAAAGGTGATCGGTTACCGCCAGGCCATGGTATTGCCTAAACAGCCAAAATCAATGGTTGTAGTAGGTTCGGGCGCTATCGGTATCGAGTTTGCTTATTTCTACAATTCTATCGGTACAAAAGTTACCGTGGTTGAGTTTATGGATAACATCGTTCCGCTTGAGGACGAAGAGATCTCGAAACAGCTGGGCCGTATCCTGAAAAAACAGGGCATGAATATCATGACCAGTTCTACAGTTGAATCGGTTGATACCAGCGGCGAGCTGTGCAAGGTAAGCGTTAAAACAGCCACCGGCGTTGAAGTACTGGAAGCCGAGATCGTACTATCCGCTGTAGGTATCGCAACCAACTTAGAAGGCATTGGCCTTGAAGAAACTGGTGTGAAGACCGACAAGGGCAAAGTATTGGTTGATGACTACTACCGCACCAACGTTGAAGGCGTTTACGCCATCGGCGATATTGTTAAAGGCCAGGCTTTAGCTCACGTAGCATCAGCCGAAGCTATTACCTGTGTTGAAAAGATCGCGGGGCATCACCCGGAGCCGATCAACTACAACAACATCCCGGGCTGTACTTATTGCCTGCCAGAGATCGCATCGGTAGGTTATACCGAAAAAGCAGCTAAAGAAGCCGGTTACGAGATTAAAATTGGTAAGTTCCCGTTCTCGGCATCGGGCAAAGCCAGCGCCGCTGGTGCCAAAGATGGTTTTGTTAAAGTGATCTTCGATGCCAAATACGGCGAGTTCCTTGGCGCGCATATGCTGGGCCACAACGTAACCGAAATGATTGCCGAAGTAGTTGCCGCCCGCAAGCTGGAAACTACCGGCCACGAGATCATCAAAACCGTACACCCGCACCCAACCATGAGCGAGGCCCTGATGGAAGCCGCCGCTGATGCGTACGGCGAGTGTATACACTTGTAGTTGGAGATTAATGATTGGCCTAATCAGAGGTTAGGCTGATCTTTAAATATTATACTGTAGAGGCCGTATCATAAATCAAATGATGCGGTCTTTATTTTTTTAGCCTAATAGCTGAATTTGGTATTGAGTTTCTATGGAATTTTTTGAGGGGGAGGGGGTAGCTTTCTTGGGCGAACCTGAGTGGTAAAACGACTCATTTAAGCCGCTTTTTTCCTTAGATTTTGTGCGATTGCAACTAAACCCCATTCTATTTCTACTTTTTCCTTGCCGCGGAGCATAAACCGTTTAAAGCCATGGTTCTGCTTAATATTACCAAATACAGGTTCTACATCAAAGCAGCGTTTCTTTCGCCGTTGTATGCCTTCTTCACTGTTTAACAGCTCGTGCGCCTTTTGTTTCAGGCGGTTCAGGTTTTCATTGATTTCAATGATCCGATTCCCTTTTGATTTATGGCAAATACCGTTCAGCGGACAGTTAGCGCAGTTAACTGCCTGGTATCTTTTTACCGTTTGTTCAAACTCCGTGCTTGTTTTTCTTTTACTTGTTCCGATGAAATTCATTTGCTGGCCCATCGGGCAGATGTAACAATCTTTCTCCTGGTTGTAAAAAAGCTTATTTGCTGCAAAAGGGTGCTTGTTGTTGTGATTCTCATTTTGTTCCTTATCGAACATCCCATACTTTACAAAGGCGATTGTTCCTTTTTGTTCCAACCGCGTGTAGTTCTCCTCGGAGCCATATCCGGCATCGGCTGTAAGCACTTGCGGTGCTTTGCCAAAGCTGACTTCATGCTGCGCTAAATGAGCACTTAATGTATTGGTGTCTGTGGTGTTGGAGTGAATGGTGTAATTGACAATGAACTGGTTGGATGTGGATATCTGAACATTATACCCCGGTTTTAACTGGCCGTTTTTCATGTGGTCTTCCTTCATCCGCATGAATGTGGCATCCGTATCGGTCTTGGAATAGCTGTTGCGTTCACCCAGCAGAGCTTCCTGCTGCCCATAGCGGGCAATGGCCTGCGGGTAATGTTTGCTGATATACCGCAGCTTGCTTTTGACCTGTTTGGAAACATCCTCACGCGAGGAAAGCTTCTCATTGAGTTTATCTACTGCGGCATTGACCTTTTCACTGTCAATAACAGTAAAGTCAGGCGGATCAGGCAGCCTGTCTTCTTCTTTTGCTACGCTTTGGGCATAGTCCCATATCTCTGACAGCTGCTTTTTCATCTTTTCCTTATTGGTCTGAATCGCTTTCTTCCAGACAAAGGTATACCGGTTTGCATTCGCCTCTATCTTTGTCCCGTCCGTATTCACTTCTTCAATACTGAGCAGGCCTTCCTCTGCCAAAAGTTTCACCACATCTTCGAACACATCACGCAGCGCATGCTTCAAACGTACGCCCCGGAAACGGTTGATCGTATTATGATCAGGATAGTTCATCGAACTCAGCCACATCAGGTAAACGCTTTCCCGGCAGGCTGCTGCCAGCTTTCGGCTGGAGTAGGTGTTGGTTACATACCCATATACCAGCACCTTTAACAACATTTGCGGGTGATAGCTTGAACTCCCGCGGATATGATAAGCTTTCAGCAATGGTTCCAGATAGAGCCTGTCGATCACATCGTTAACTACACGCACCGGGTGCGATGCCGGAACTAATTCGTCAAGTGTCGGAGGAATAGCCATCAACTGCCGTTGCTGGTAGGGCTTGAATACAGGTCTTTTAGAGGACATACTACGCTACTTTCGATACATAAATATATGAAAATCAGATTATTATATCAAATAAATACCCCTCTTTATTCCAATAAATTATGCACAAATAAAAAAGAGGCCATACCATGATTTATGATACAGCCTCTTTTTTATTGTCTGAACCTTGATTAAACGGATTTATAGGATAACAAGATTTTTAACAATCCTGGCATCGGGTTAATCTGTTTAATCAAGGTTCAGACAACAATCATTGATATATCAGAAATAATACACTGCATACAAGCCCAAACCACTTGCAGCGGATGCCATAAAAACATTAGCTTTACTTTTTAAAGAATTACCTGATCGATTATGGAATTAAAATCTTTACTAACTATTAGCAGCCTGTGCCTGGCCACAACCGCGGCGCTGGCCCAGCACGATTCGCCTAAATCTATTGCGGGCAAATACATCGTGGAGAAGAATATGGATAAAACCGTGCCTCCCGGTAACGACTTTTACCAATATGCCAATGGCAACTGGATAAAGGATAATCCGATCCCCGCTAAAGAAACCCGCTGGGGTACCTTCAACATCCTGCGCGACGAGAATAACAAAAAAGTGCAAAGCATTTTGGTTGATGCCGGAAAACCGGGACAAAAGCCGGGCAGCGCCAAACAACGCGTGGGCGACCTTTACGCCAGCGCTATGGATAGCATGTCTATCGAGAAGCGCGGTTACGCCCCTATCCGCGCCGATCTGGAACGCATTGGCCAGATCAAAACTCCTGCGGGTATTATCAACGAAGTAAATTACGAGCGTGTGAATGGCTTACAGGCCGGCCTGTTTAGCGTTGGCGTAGGTACCGATTCAAAGCACCCCGATACTTATATTGTTAACGCGGGCGCTGGCGGCACAAGCTTGCCCGACCGTGATAACTACCTGAAGAACGATCCGCGCAGCCTGAAAATACAAGCAGCTTACAAAAAGTATATCGCCGATATTTTTATGCTGACCGGTACCAGCGAAGTTGAGGCTAAAAAAGATGCCGAAACCATCTTCGCTATCGAAAAGCAAATGGCCATGTCGCAAAAAAGCCGTGTGCAAATGCGCGACCCTAACGGCAATTACAACAAAGTAAATATCGACGACTTCAGCAAAAACTTCACCCACTTTAATTTCAGGGAGATACTGGCCGCATCTAAAATAACCGGGCAGGACAGTATGCTGGTATCGCAGCCTAAAATGGTAAAGTGTGTTGATAGCTTGCTGAGCGCAGTACCGGTAAGCGACTGGCAGGTGTACCTGAAATGGCATTTACTTCGTGGCGCGTCTGGCTCGTTAAGCTCGCCATTTGTAAAAGCCAGCTTTGCTTATAACAGCGCGCTGAGCGGCCAGCAGGTGCAAACTCCGCGTAAAGAGCGCATGGCCAGCCTGGTTGATGGCAGCCTGCCCGATTTGCTGGGCCAGCTTTATGTAGAAAAATACTTCCCGCAGGCAGCTAAAACTTATATGGTAAACCTGGTGAATAACCTGAAGATAGCTTTAGGCGAACGCATACAAGGCCTTGACTGGATGAGCGCTGAAACTAAAGCCCGCGCCCTGAAGAAACTGGCTAACTTTTCGGTTAAGATAGCTTATCCTGATAAATGGCAAACCTACGATGGCCTTACCATTAACAAAAACGATTACTATGGTAACCTGCGCCGCATTGCCATGTACCGTTATAACGAAAGCATTGGCCACTTAGGCAAACCTGTTGACAAAACACGCATGGGGATGACCCCACCTACGGTAAATGCTTCATACAGCCCTAACCGCAACGAGATCACCTTCCCGGCCGGCATCCTGCAGCCGCCATTTTTTGATTTTGATGCCGATGATGCGATGAACTATGGCGGCATAGGTGCCGTTATCGGCCACGAAATGACCCACGGTTTTGACGACCAGGGCCGCCAGTACGATTTTGACGGCGCCCTGCGCGACTGGTGGACCAAAGACGATGCTGCCAAGTTTACCGCCCGTGCCAATAAAGTAGTTGAACAATACAACGCTTTCACTATTTTAGATAGTATCCATGTTAACGGGGCGCTTACTCAAGGAGAAAACATTGCCGACCTTGGTGGTTTGAACGTGGCTTACGCCGCTTTCAAAAAAACCAAAGAAGGCCAGAGCAATACCAAGATAGACGGCTTTACACCAGATCAGCGCTTCTTTATGTCGTGGGCGCAGGTATGGCGCGGTTCGCAACGCCCCGAGGCTGCCCAAACCGCCATCCAAACCGATCCACACTCGCCTGCACAAGCGCGTGGTAACTTGCCGTTGACCAATATTGATGCCTGGTACAATGCCTTTGATATTAAACCTACCAACAAGCTTTACAAAAAGCCGGAGGATAGGATTAGGATTTGGTAAATGAATAGTCCGGAAGTCGGTGAAGACCGGAAGTCCGGAAGATATAAAAGCGCAGCGCCCCGAAAACGAATGTTTTCGGGGCGCTGCGCTTTTACCAGTTTGTCATTGAGCCAGGTCGGGCCTGAGCGAAAGCGCGACGCGGCGATCTCGTAAGATAGTTAGCGAGTTTATTAAAAAGATCTAAAAGATTAATTCCATCTATTTAATGAATAAGTTATGTAATAATGTATTGCCGTAAAACATTTATTAAAATTCCCTTTTATTAATCCGCCAAAAAAAGAATGTGTTGGAGCATGATTGTAATCAGTCATCACATTTTTTTTCAAGATCAACCTTTCGTAAATATATAATTTTTCACGTAGTAGGTTAAGGCATCTTTCAACATCACCAACACTAAAAGGGTTATCTATAATAATATAAATTAAATCACCGATATATGTGATAACAATATGTAAATTCCCATTTTCATATTTGCCCTTAATGGCATGACAGTTATCACAAGCATCTGTTGTGATAATTACTTTTATTTGTTTATGCATATAATTCAATTATTTTAAAAAGAAAAGACTGATGATAACAGAAGTAGTATGAGTCATACTTCTTTAAACATCAAGTAAGAAGACTTATAATTGAATAGAATAAATGATTTTATATCAAACAAACTGATAAAAACACACAATAGTAATAGGAACACTCATGGTGTTAAGAATTTGCTAATTTGGAAAGTCCGAAACAGCTTCAACAGTATTAAAAATAGCAGTAAAAACTCAATTAACTCCGGCAATTTTAGTATGTAAACTGGTCGGTTGACTTAAACTACGAATTAATTTTTGTACCCCCAATATTATTTTATAAATCCTATAATTGGCCTTTTCCGTCCTCGCACTTTCGGAGAACAGCCCGAGTTTGAGCAAGCGATACGCGGCAATTTTGCGGTTTGAGTGTCACACTACGAGATTGCCGCGCTATCGCTCGCAATGACAAGTAGTTTTAAAATCCTGTTATCTGACAAATCTGTTTAATCATGGTTCAGACAATCCCCCGTTTAGGGGGATATTCCCAATCCCCTTGCACTTAATCCCTCAAAAACATACATTTACAATCCCAAGTAAATTCCATGAACAATAAATTTAAAAATTTAAGTGCTGTTACCGCGGCCTGCTTTGCTGCCGCTATGTTCAGCACGTTTACGGCCAGTGCCCAGCACGATTCGCCGAAATCTATAGCTGGCAAGTTCGTTCAGAAAAAGAACTTCGACGAGACCGTACCGCCGGGCGATAACTTTTTTGAGTATGCCAACGGTAACTGGGTAAAAGATAATCCTATCCCGGCCAAAGCTACCCGCTGGGGCAGTTTCAGCATTATTGCCGAAGATAATACCAAGCAACTACTCACCATCCTTAACGAGGTGAACAAACCCGGGCAACCCAAAGGCAGCCTGAAACAGCGCATAGGCGACCTGTACGCCAGCGCTATGGATAGCGTTGGTATTGATAAACGCGGCTACAACCCCATCAAACCAGACCTGCAACGCATCAGCCAGATCAGTAGCCTTGACGGCGTATTGGCCGAAACGATTTACGACAGGCTAAATGTGGTGTCGTCACCGCTGTACTTTATTGGCGTGGGCCAGGATTCGCGCAACCCTACCAAAAACATCATCCAGGTGGGCCAGGGTGGTACTTCGCTGCCCGACCGCGATTATTACCTGAAAAGCGACGCACGCACTAAAACCATACAGGATGCCTACCACAAATACATGGTGGCTCTTTTCACTATGACCGGTACCCCCGCCACCGAAGCTGAGGCTAATGCCAACACTGTTTTCGCTATAGAAAAACAACTGGCAGCCGCGCAATGGAGCCGTGTGGAACAACGCGATCCGCAAAAAACTTACAACAAATACAGTATTGCCGACTTTGCTAAAAAGACCCCGCATCTTAACTGGGTAGATATTACCAATAAGTTAAAAATGGGTGGGCAGGATAGCCTGCTGGTTGGCCAGCCACCATTTTTTAAAACACTGGACAGCCTGATAGCGGCCGTGCCGGTTAAAGACTGGAAGACTTACCTGCAATGGAACGTGCTTAAAAACTCATCGGGCCAGTTGAGTGCCCCATTCGTTAAAGCCGGTTTCGAGTTTAATAAGGTGTTGACCGGTCAGCAGGTTCAAGCCCCGCGTACCGAGCGTATGGCAAACCTGGTTGATGGCAGCATTGGCGAATTGCTGGGCCAGATCTACGTTCAGCGTTATTTCCCGGCCGAAGCTAAAGTGTACATGGTAAAACTGGTGAACAACCTGAAACTGGCGCTTGCCGACCGTATTAAAAACCTGGAATGGATGAGCCCTGAAACCAAGGTGCGTGCCCTTAAAAAGCTGGATGCCTTTACCGTTAAGATCGCTTATCCGGATAAATGGCAGAACTACGATGGCCTTACCATTAACCGCGATGATTATTACGGTAACCTTAAACGTGTTGCCCAGTGGCGCTATAACTATAGTGTGAGCCAGTTAGGCAAACCGGTTGATAAGACCCGCTGGGGTATGACGCCGCCAACCGTGAACGCGTATTATAATCCGGTAAATAACGAGATCGTTTTCCCTGCCGGGATCCTGAAATTCCCATTCTTTGATTTCCAGGCTGATGACGCACTGAACTATGGTGGTATCGGTGCGGTTATCGGGCACGAAATGACCCATGGCTTTGATGATCAGGGCCGTCAGTACGACTATGATGGTACCCTGCGCGACTGGTGGACCAAAGATGATGCTGCCAAATTTACAGCCCGTGCCAACAAAGTGGTTGAACAATATAACGCCTTTACTGTTGTTGATACAGCCACCCACGTGAACGGCAAGCTGACCCTGGGCGAGAACCTGGCCGACCTGGGCGGTTTAAATATCGCTTACGAAGGATTTAAGAAGACAAAGGAAGGTCAATCGAGCGAGAAGATAGACGGCTTTACACCAGATCAGCGTTTCTTCCTGAGCTGGGCACAAGTTTGGCGCAGTTCGCAACGCGACGAAGCGGCCCGCCAGCGTATACTGGTAGACCCGCACTCGCCCGAGCAGTTCCGCACCAACGCGCCTATTACCAATATGGATGCCTGGTACAAGGCATTTAATATACAACCCGGCAACAAACTATATAAAAAGCCGGAAGACCGCATTAAGGTCTGGTAGTTCGGTAGAACCACCACGGTCTTAAATTTTGAATCCAATCAAAAAGAAGCCCCCGGCCATGGCCGGGGGCTTTGTTGTTTTTATCCCATCCTCTACTACATTAAGCACGAAAGCACAGCATATTAACCTAAAACATGCTGATCAGCCCGGCTGTATGCCACAGGCACGTGAATCGTCCTAACTCAATACCTCAACCCATTTTTTAGAATACCCGTCCATTTTTTGGAAAGTGGCACAGCATGCCAAAATACCAACAATTTGATAATCAATAAATTAACTCAATTGGCACGCTTCATGCCAACGTCATATCAAAACAATAACATAATCATGACAACAGATAAGTTAAAAATATTCCTGGTTGACAGTAATAAGGCAAGTCTTGAAAATCAATTCGGCCATTTGGCGCAATCGGGCTATAACAATGTATACAAGTTTGATAACGGCCGCCAGTGTACCGACAAACTAACCGAACGCCCCGATATCATTTTCTTAACCTACGGACAGTCGGCCGGGATGGCTTTGGAGGCCCTGCACCAAATTAAAGCGTTTAACCCAGGCATACAGGTAGTATTATTGCCCGCAACAGCCGGAAAAAAGGGAGCAAGCGAACAACACAACCAGTATGTTACCAGCTATATAGATCACATATTATCACGTTTACCTCAAACACGTAACGCAGCATGAAAAAGTTAGAAAAAATACAATGGATAGCCATCACCGTGATCCTGATCACAGGCTGCTACGGTACCGCGCTGTGGATCTCTAATTTTCAATAAGCAATCACAGACCAATTTTTTACGCCCAACAACCACCAACATGAAAAAGTTAGAAAAGATACAATGGATAGCCATCACTGTCATCATCCTTACCGGATGCTACGGCACTGCTTTATGGATGTATAACTTCCAATAAAAGCAATAGCGATAAGTATTTATAGCACGCTTAGCCTTTTAACTATTATAGCCCATACTCCCCTAATACGTACACAGCGTGAAAAAGACAGACAATATTCAACTGATCGCCATTGCTATTCTTTTACTTATTGCATTTTATGGCACCGTGATGTGGATATGTAATTTTCAATAGGAAGTAGGTAAGCTTATTGTTACTTTAACAATCTCCCGATAAATTAAGTCTATAGCTCACAATGAGGTAGCAGCTTTACCTCCCCTACCTCAAAGTAGCGTAATTATAAAACTGTAAACCTCCCTTACCCTCCACATCAATCGTTTTTACTTCACTGGTGCCATTGGCGCTCCGCATTTTAATTTCGATGTGATTTGCGCCTTTTTGCAGCGGCACACGCGCGTAAGATATATATGATGGCAAACTCTGCCAGTTGCGGGTATCGGCTTTTTCAGAGAATAAACTGTATAGCTGCACACCATAACCCAAGCCCTCTATCAAACTATTGGTTTTGCCGTTATCTTTTTTAGCCGCTTCACGCAGACTGTATTCGGCTATCTTTTTAACCGCCAGGCGGGCCAGCACTTTACCCATTTCGTTCAGCATGCGCTGTTGCAGGGTTTTAAAGGCCAGTTCGTTAATATCTTCGGCCTTGATGAATGGTGTCGTGCTGCCGTTAACCGTAATATCCGCGCCCAAATAATAAGGTACCTGCGCCACATATTTAGGGAAAGCTACATGCAGGCTCTCTATCCCTTTGGTGTTCACCTTACTGCGGTCGCCGGTATAGTTAAAGGGGATCATTACCCCGCCGCCGCCATCAAAAAAGAAGTCGCCGTTACTGTTACGTACCAGGGTGAAGAACAGGTCGCTTTGCTCTTTAATTGGTGCACGGCCGTTCTCCCAAAAAACTATCAGACTGCCACCATCGCTTGCCGGTGGCGCATCGTATTTAATACCGAAGGTATTTTCGTAGCGGTCGGCCTCATCGGTAAAACCATTTAACCGGGCCGTGCGGATCACATCCTGCTGTAAGCCTAAGGGCATCGGTGTACCGTAATAAGTTTTGTCAGGGCTTTTCAGGTAGATATCAGCCGCGTTTCGGTACGATATAAAGGCATTGTTCACATCGTTATTACTCTCGTACAGCATGCCCTGCAGCATCAGCGAAAAAGCATCGTTACTATAACGCGTATCCTTATTATTAAATTTATCGCCCTGCTCCTGCGCTTGCAGGGTAATGCGGCGGGCTTCCACAATGGCATCTTCGGTTTGATGGAGGTACAAATAATTAAGCGCCTTGTAATAGTGGATCATGAACTTCTCAAAATCCTCGCCCTTATATTTTTGCGACATGGAGTTCACCAGCAGGCCCACCGCTTCGTCGCCGGCGCTCTTCATGCCGTTGTCCAGTAGCTGATCGGCATCGTTAAAGTACTTATTACTTTCCTGGTACTCGCCACGCAGGTGGGCAATGCGGCCTTTCTCCATAAAGTAAAGCAGCTGGTTTCGGGGCTTTTGTATCAGGCTGTTCTTATCCAGCTCTTTTTCGGCCTGCGGATAGTTGGCCGCCGATACGTTTTTATAATACGGCGCCACAGCATCGTTATAGCTTGCGCAGCCCCACAAACTAATAGAGAGCGCCACAAAAGCCACGGCCCTGAAGATATGCTTACGCATGTAGATCATTGTGATAATGCAAATAACCCTAAATATAGCCAGAAGTGAACCGGGTGTCATGCTGAGCCTGTCGAAGCATGGGGCGGGCAGCCCACCGCGCACAATCTTCGACAAGCTCAGACCGACAGTCCCCTATCGGCTATGTTCAGGGTTACGAAATATGGACGAAATTAATTCTTAACGTATTTAGCTATCTTCTTCTCACCTATCCATACCACTTCGTTGGTTTGGATATTGGTCAGTTCAAGGCTTACCTGGTAGTAAACCACCTTTTGGCGCTTGTGCGAATCGACAATGGAATTGATAGAACCCTGCAGGATGTAATCGGCGCCGTTCTCCAGCCCAAACTTCTTCATGCTCGATACCGAAGCGTTGGTTTGCTGATCGGCTTTTTCGGCACGCAGTTCTTCGCGTTTTTTACCGCCCTGCACCAAACGTACCTTTTGCGATTGGATGAACGAGCTTTCAATATCGGTCAGGAACGTCTCGGCATCAATATGCTCGTGGCTTTTGTTCTGTACAAAACCAACGATCACTACCGGGCTTTTGCCCTGATGGCCGCTCCGGTGTGTATCTATCCATGCACCGCTTAAAATTTTTCCGGTCAGTTCGTCGGCGGCCATGCGGGCATCACTGTTGTTCCAGTTACCGCTTACGTCGATGGTTTGATCGGGACTAACCCGCGTTACCTGCCTTGAGCAGGAAGTTATAAAAATGCCTGATGCCGCGATGGCAGCAATAGATAAAATACTACGAAATTTCATTTTTGGGAAGATTAATTATGATATAGACAGATCGAAAAAAAATGCATGTTAATTATACCAGCCAAAGCCGATACCGATATGGCTCCGGCCACCCCAGCCGCCACGGTAAGCACCGCGGCCCCAACCGCGGCCATAGTTATAATTATTATAAAACGGACTGTAATAGCTACCGCCATATATGCCCCACGATGGCGAGTAATCGTAATAGCCGTTCATGCGCTCCTGGTGCGCCCATTCGCGGTTTTGCTGGCGGCGCTCCTGGCGGGCTTCATACCAATCATAAGCTTTGTAAGTATCTTGTATGGTAGTGCCCTGGGTAGTGGTCAGGCTGTCGGCCACGCGGGCGTACTTAGCCTGGCTTTCCATATAGCGCGGGTTTTGGTCAGCCGCTAAAACCCTTTGCTGGGCCAGTGTAGCTCCGCTGTAAAGAGCACCTAAAACAAAGGTTGCTATAATGATGAATTTTGCTTTCATGGTTATTGTGATATTGTAATAAGTAAAATTACGTAACGCTTAGACGATATAAAACACCTAAACGTTGCAAGCAGGTAAAAAAATGTGCGCAACAATAATTTTTTACTTAGCAATGAACCGGGGGCGCGTTAAATCATCCTTGCCTGCAATTGATGGATTAGATGTGAGAAATGATTTGTGGTTTAATGGGGGTGTGAAATTTAATACCCCGTCGTCATCCTGAGCGATAGCGAATCAGCTCCGGTGGGTAGAAAAACATAGTAATATATATCATCGCTGCACGAAGCGCCCCCTACGTTAACAGGGCAAAATATACTGTAGCGCCAAATAATTATCTGGCGCTATCCATTAGCAGATCCATTTTGCATCTACTCACTATCGGAATAATGCAAACAGGTTCCGGCTACCATATTATGAGTTATTTCCTACTGAAACGGATACTCAAACACCTTTAACTTCTCATTCACCCCAACCGTATCAAAGCGTGATCCCACCCCAAACCAGGCGCTATAAATAAAGCCCGCCTGCAGGATGGATCCATCATCCGGTACAGTCTTCTCGAAAACCAATTTATGCAAGGGGCCTGGCAGATCTTTAAACCGCCTGGTGGCCAGTGTCGAATCAAATATCGTGCGCGATTGTATAGTGCCGGCATTATTACGTATCACCAGCTTAAAGCTTACGGTATCATTATCGGTCGAAAAATCTGCGTTGGTATACAAAACAAACCTAACTGTTTTTGTAGGCGAGGGGACGGGTTGCTGCGGCTTACCTTTTTTACAGGAGATGGCAAGGCAGATAGCGGTAATAGCGGCTAAAATTGTAAGTGTCTTTTTCATTTATAGTTTATAATTACAATAGCCTAACGAAACACTTTTAAAACCGGTTGCCTTACAAGGTCATGAAAAAAAGTAATCTGGAAGTACTATCCTATTAATCAAAAAAGCCCCGCCTTAACAGGCAGGGCCAACCCAAATTGAGAGAGAAATTAAAAGGGGTCTATATTTTCAGAACGCGAACGACGTGGCATCGTCTTCTTCAGCGCTCAGTTGTATGCTGTGTTTTACTACTTCAGTGCCGGTTTTTACTTCGATGGTATAGCTGCCCTCAGCAATGCCGGTCATTAGATAGCTTTTCTTGATGCTGGCGCTTTCGGCTTCAAATTTGTCGGTTAATATCACTTCGCCGGCGGCATCGTATATGGTTACCACCTTATCGCCTTCGGTAGCTTTGTCAATGTTTACGTCGATGCCAAAGGTATCATCGTAATAGCTTACTGTGGCCGATACATCGTTGGCGGTGGTATCGGTTTTCATGTTGTTAGCGGCAAAAGCGCCGGTTGATAATAATGCGAATGCTGAAAAAATGATAGCGGTTTTGATAGTGGTTTTCATAATATTTTTTGTTTAAGAGTGTGTTAATGTGTGTTTGTTGTTTTGTTTCAATGTCCAAAGCAACACATTAATCCGATACCGATTTTTGATAGTATACCAGTTACGGGGATAAGTATACATGTAGGCTATAATTGGCTATAACAGCTAAAAAGTTGCGATAAAGCAGGTTTCGGGGGTTTCATCTACATATTGTGGGGTTTGGTATATGAGATGGCGGGCGTTGTAGCAATTCCCATTTGATTTCACCGATTAGTTTTCGATTTCACCGATTTTTCATCTGCATATTTGCACATACGCACATCTGCACATTTCTACACCTCCCTCTTCCTATTCCTAAACGCTGTAGGCGACACCCCCATCACATTACTAAACAAGCGCGAAAAGTAATACGGATCGCTGATGCCCATTTTATGGCTTACCTCTTTAATGCTGCTATCGGTAAACTCCAGGTACTGGCAAGCCTTCTGGATTTTGATATGGTTAAAATATTCGAGCGGCGGGTAGCCGGTCTTCTTTTTAAACAGGGCCGAATAATGTGACGGCGAAACGAGCGCCTGCCCAGCCAATTGCTTCAATGTGAGCACGTGGTGCAGGTTATCGCGCATATAGGCGATGGAGCGGTCGATAGCGTCCTCGCCGCGGTTGTTCTCACCGGCATCAAACTGATCTGGGTAGCTGAACGACGAAAGGAAGTGCCACAGGCACATATTGATATATTGCAGATTGGCATCGCTGTAACCTTTTTCTAAAATACGGTATATGTTATCAAACAGCTTTATCCGATCTTCCGAATAAGTAATGCCGCGGCAAAAGCTGGTATTCCCCAAACTCAACAAATCGGCTAATGCTCCGGCCTGGCTGCCTTTGAAGTGCAACCAGTAGATAGACCAGGGATGCTTCTCGTCCGAGCCATATTTGTGTGGGGTATTGGCGGGGATGATAATGTACTGGCCACGCTCAACTATCATTTCCTTACCGTTTATGTTCAGCCACCCTTTTCCGTCCACACAATAAATAAGAATGTAGGCCGGTGAACCGGTGTTGCGCTCGAAGTAATGAAACTTAGCTTTTGGATAAAAGCCGATATCGGTAATAAACACATTGCTGATAATGGCCGATTTACGATAAGCTTTTATCACCTTATCGGGAAGCACAATAGCCCGCTGACCGTTAAAGCCCTCACTTTTTCGTTGAGTATGTTCGGCTGGCGGATCTGTTATCGTTATGTTATCTAATGCCTGCAATTGCGTTTATGAGTAATTATAGATGGATTATTTTATGATGATAAATATAGCGTACGTTTGCAATACATTATTAATATACTTTTATCAAAATCTTATCTTTTTATATCGATGGATAATATACTTACCAATCAAACAAAGTCGCTATACTATCTACCCCGAATTACATTAGCACAAAACATAAATGCCTGCGCTTTTCAGCACAGGCAATTTATCAATCCAAAAAACACACATTTATATTAATAACCCGGGTTTTGCAACAATTGCGGGTTAAAAGTAACGTCGTCCGTCGGTATCGGGAAGTAGTAGTAAATATCCTTAAAATAGCGCGGTGTTACGTTAATACGGGCGTAGGTGTAAGTACTGCCCGTTTTGGTGATCTGCATCCCGTGGGTCATCATGCCATCAATCTGCGGACCGATCTTCCACCGGCGGATATCGAAGAAGCGGTGCCCCTCGAAAGCCAGTTCGATACCCCTCTCGTTCATGATCAGCGCACGCACATTATCCTTGGTATCCGTTGCCGGGATGCCGTACAAGTTACCTGCACCCGGTGTAATGCCGGCGCGTACCCGCAACAGGCGCAGGGTATTTAAGGCTTCCACCTGGTTGCCAGTTTCGTTTGTGGCCTCGGCGTAGTTTAATAAGATCTCGGCATAACGGATAACCGGTAAGCTACGGTCTACGTTATTACCACCGGTTACCACACCGTTCTCATCGCACATTTTGCGCACATAATAACCGGTGATGGTAGCCGTGTTTGATGATACGGCTACAATACCATCGTTTGCGGCACCTACATAGGTATTTACTTCGGCCAGTGCCTTGGTGCTGTTCAGGAACATCAGGCTGCCATTGTAAACAATCGTGGCCGACATGCGCGGATCGCGGTTGGCATAAGGGTTAGCGGCGTTATAGCCGGTTGGGTTGGTGGTGGCGTTGTAAACATCACTGGTGATGGGTAAACCTTTAATGGTCGGAAATTTATCAACCAGTTCCTGCGTTGGGTAATAGTAAAAGTCGGCACCGCCGCGCGATTTAGGGTTGAAATAAGCCTCGACCGCTTTACCGGTTACTTGTGGGCGTGGCAAAATAAATTCGGCATTCTCGCGGGTGATGAACAGCTTATAAAAGCCATAGCCCAATCCGGCTGAGTTACCTCCCCAGGCGGTGGTGTTATTGGTATTTAACGAGTATACGCCCAAATCCATCACCGCTTTAGCAGCCAGGCGCGCGGTTTCCCAGCGGTTAGGATCGGCGCTTGGATAGGCCGTAGTGGCAATCAATGCGGTGCCACTGGCGGTACTGCCACCGTTATAAAGCGGACTAGCCGCGTACAATAAGATCCTCGATTTCAGGGCTAAACAAGCGCCTTTAGTAATACGGCCATAATCAAGCCCGGTATAACTTAAAGGCATATTTGGTGAAATGGCATCAAGTTCGCCAACCAGGTATTTTACGCATTCATCATAAGTACCACGGATAACCGTACCGGGTTCGGCAATATCAAACACCTTATCGCCCACCAGCGGAATGCCGCCAAAGTAACGCATCAGGTACGAGTAGTACAGCGCGCGCAGGAAGCGGGCTTCGCCTTTTACGCGGGTCTTTTTAGCAGCCGACAGTGGCGATGAATCCACATTCTGCAAAAAGATATTAATGTTGCGGATATCGGCATAAAAATCTGAATAATGCTGGGTAAGCGTACCCGCGAAAATACTGGCGAATGTACCCTGGGTTACCACTTTATCAAAATTACCCGCTGCCGGGTAACGGCCTGTGCCTTCATCGCACATGTCCGAAAAATCGGCCAGGTTATTGGCGATAGTGGCCGTGGCTGTTGGTCTTGAAGGGAAACTGTAAGCGATATCGATATACAAACCGGCCAAAAAATCCATGGTATTGGCGCTATCGGCAAAGGTTATGGATTTGTTTAAACTGGCGGTCGATTTGTTATCGAGGAAGCTACCCTTGCGGCATGAAACTATGGTTACCGCAACGATAGCTAAACCTATTAAATAAAACTTTTTCATCATCGTAATTATTTTATCGAAACGTTAACACCTAAATTAAAAATGGCCGACTGCGGGTAAACACCCTGCGCGCCCGGATCGCCGGCGCCACGCAGCACTTCGGGATCTAAACCGTATTTAGTTAAACTTTTAGACCAGGTATACAGGTTATAGCCGTTTGCATATAAGCGTATGCCTTTCATACCAACGGCGTTTGCCCAGCGTTCGGGCAATTGGTAACCCAACTCTACCGATTTGATACGCAGGTAGTTGCCGCTTATAGACCAAAACGTAGAATAGTTGCCCGCGGTTTGATAGGTGCCGTGAAAATTGGTTACCAGCGTAGGGAACTGCGCCGCGCCGGGGTCGCTGGCCTGCCACCTGTCTAAATGGATGGCCTGCAGGTTACCCTTAAACGGCGTAGCGAAAGCATAGTTCACCTGCACATCGTAATTTAAGGCCGATTGCATGAGTACGTTTAAAGATATGCGTTTATATGTTAAGCCTGTATTAAACCCAATAATGGTAGTTGGCAGGTTGGCATGGCCCACGTAAGCCTTATCCAGGTCGGTGATCACGCCATCGCCGTTCAGGTCGCGGTATTTCAGGAAACCGGGCAAGGTTGTACCTGCTACCCCGGCCACTGCCGAACCGATATATTTAGGAACTTTAGGGTCGGCCGCTTCGGCAGCCGAATAGTAGCCATCCCAGATCCACTGTGTCACTTCGCCAATAGAGCGCCCGGTTTGTTCCTGCCATGGGTACAGCGGCGGCACCTCGTCAATCTCAATAATTTTATTTTTAGCGTACGAGAAACTGCCTTTCAACCGGTAGGTAAAATCCTTACCGGCCTTGCCGTTATAACCCAGTTCAAACTCGTAGCCATGGTTCTCTACAATACCCAAATTCTCTGGCGGCAGGCCCGATGTGGGCACGCCATAATAATGCGGAACGGTTTTCAGGGCGGTTAAGATATCGTAACGCCTGTTTTTAAATACTTCGACCAAACCATACAAGCGGCCGTGAAAAAAAGAAAAATCGGCGCCTAAGTTCAGCTTCTTTTCCTTTTCCCAGGTTACGCTGTTATTGGCCAGTGTGCTGGGCACAATACTGGTATAAGGCGTATTACTTTGCCCGAACGAGTAGATACCGCCACGGATATAATTTTCTTCGTACGAGTTTTTGGCACCGTTAGGCAGGTTATCGCTACCCACCACACCGTACGATCCACGGAATTTCAACAGGTCGATAAACTTCAGGTTATTTTTCACAAAGCCTTCTTCGGATATCGTCCAGCCGGCCGATACCGCCGGGAAGAAGCCGTAACGCTTGGCAGCCGCGAACTTATCGGTACCGTTATAGCTGCCATCAAACTCCACATTGTACTTGTTGTTGAAGTTATACTGCACACGGCTCATAGCGCCACGCAGGTTAGTAGGGATATAATTAGTATCGCCCGCATCGGCAGTAACTATAGTACTTTGATTAGCCAGCACCAATACGCTTACATTATGCTTGCCAAACGAATTATTGTAATTTAAACTGGCCTGTATGCTCGATTGCCTGCGCGGGCTGCCACCCGCGTAAGTTGTAGCGAATGGATCGATACGATAGATAGTAGCATCGCGCGGAGTATAGGTACCGGCAACCGGATCGTAATAGAACGATGGGAAGTTCGCGCGGCTGGTTGTGCGTGTCGATGCTTCGGAATTTGATACGGAAGCTGTTAGCTTAGCCGATAAACCTTTGGTAATGTAATCCATCTTTTCTATTGCCGACAGATTCACGTTCAGCAAGTTTTGCTTCACACGGCTGTAACCACCGTAGGTTAAACGGCCGATAATATTATTTGATGGCGCCGGCTTGTTTGGGTTAGCCGCGCCAAAGCTGCCATCGGGATTGTAAATTGGATAACTATACGGCGTTAACGATTCGAAGTTAAACACTTCGTAAAACGCCGCTGTTTCGGCCGAACCACTGCCACCATTAAATTTAGGACTATTGGTGATGGTATTATTTCCCGACAGGTCGACCTTAAAGCTTAAGGATTTGCTGGCTTTGATATCCAAATTAGACCGGAAGTTGAAGCGGTTGAACGCGTAGTTATTATCCAGATCGTTTGATGTATTGAAATTGCGCATCATACCACCCTGGTCTTCGTAACCCAGCGATACAAAGTACTGCACATTTTCGGTACCGCCTGAAAGATCGAAATTGCTTTTATTGATACCGGCGAATTTTTTGAACAGGGTATTATACCAATCCACATTCGGGTGGCCGTAAGGGTCGGACCCATCCTGAAATTTTTGCAGATCGGCCGCGCTAAACTCAGGTACGTAGTTGGTTAACGCTGTACCGCCGGTAATGCGGGCATCGTTATAACCGGCTTCGTTGCGCAAAAGCGCCGTGTTGTAAGCATCCAAAAAATGCGGCCTTTGCGTAGGCGTTTGCAAGCCAAACTCGGTGCGGAAATTAATGCGGGGCGCACCAACTGCGCCACGGCGGGTGGTTACTAAAATTACACCGTTCGCGCCCTCAATACCGTATGGGGCGGTGGTGGCAGCATCTTTTAGTATACTGATGCTTTGTACCTCGTTCGGGTCGATATTGGCAAAATCGTTGTAATTGGTGATGATATCATCCACCAAAATTAATGGTGATTGATTACCGGATGGCGTACTTACACCACGCACAAAAAAATCGGCGGCATCGGCACCGGGGCGACCGCTGCGTTGTTGCGAAAAGAAACCCGGCAATTTACCAGTCAGCGCGTTTTGGATACTGGCCGATGGGGTTTGCTGGATCTCGGTACGGCTAACAGAACTTACCGCGCCGGTTACGTTTATCTTCTTTTGTGTACCGTAACCCACCACCACAACTTCCTCCAAACCCTTGGAGTCGGCCACCAGTGTGACGGTGATATTGCTCTTCCCGGCCACGTTTACATCTTGCGAAATATAGCTTACGCCACGCACGGTAAGCACATTGCTGCTCCCCCGCAGGGTGATGGTAAATTTACCATCCACAGTGGTGCTCACGCCATTGGCGGCAGTACCTTTTTCCATTACGGTGGCGCCCGGAAGCGGGCCGTCTTTATCTTTTACCATACCGGTTACTATACGATTTTGGCCTCGGGCCTGAAAAACAGCGCATAGCAGTAGCACCGGTAACAAAAATTTGTATATATTTTTCATATTACTCGCTATCAGAAATTAGGTCTGTCAAAAATTACCATCCGGGATTTTGCGTGAGCGCCGTATTGCTTTGCAAATCGCTGAAAGCAAATGGGTATAGGTACATTTTTGGCGCTATAAACACCATATTGTCTACATTTTTGGTTTGATAATTGTATGTCGTCCCCGTTTTGGTAATGGTGATACCATGTCGTGTTTTATTAAAATCGGTACCCGCGGTATTCCAGCGGCGCTCATCCCAAAAGCGGTGCTCCTCAAAGGCCAGTTCCAGCCTTCGCTCCAGGCGGATGGCATCGCGCATCTGGCTTTGGGTAGTGGCCGTAATACCGTAGTTAGCAGGTGTGCCTGCCGTTAAACCGGCACGTTTACGAATCAACACCAGTTGCGCCAAAGCTGTCGACCTGTTCGATGCCGCGTCGGCCGCTTCGTTAATAGCCTCGGCATAATCCAGCAAAATTTCGGCATAACGGAAGATGATGAAGTTATGGTCCTGCGTGCTATAGGCCGAAGCGGCTGACAGATCGGGCAGGAATTTGCGCAGGTAATAGCCGGTTTTGGTTTGCACCAGCGTGCCACCCGGTTTATCCTTACCGCCCTCAAAAGTTTCTACCGCCCGGCCCAGCCATTGCTGCCCGTTGTAGAACACGGTTGCGCCCATGCGCGGGTCGCGGTTAGCATAAGGGTTGGCAGCATCAAAGCCGGTTGTATTTGTGCCCGATTTAATATCGGTGCCGATAGGTAGACCTTTAATGGTGGGGAATGCATCCACCAGATCCTGCGTCGGGCTGGTTTGGCCACGGCTGGTGATCAGATCGTTGGTATAACCCACCGGCGCCTGCGCTGTTTCCAGCGTTTGGTTTTTAGCCTGCTGAAAGCCCAATATCACTTCCTTATCGGCCCGGTTTAAAAAGGCCGATACAAAACTGGCGTTCAGCGCATAATAATTCAGGTCGATAACCGCTTTGGCCGCATTGGCTGCCGAGGTCCATTTGGCAGCATCGTTACCGGGGTTATTCTGCGGACTGGCGGCGTATAGCAAGGTACGGGCTTTCAAAGCCAGCGCGCAACCCTGTGTAGCATGCCCTAATAAGGTTGTCGTGATCGGTTCGGTGCGCAATTGTCCGCTGATGGCATCGCATTCGCTAACAATGTAATTAACGCAATCGGCATAGCTGTTGCGGGCTATCTTAAGGTTGCTGTTCAAATTAAGTACCTGGTCGCCCAGCAGGGGCACACCGCCGTAACGTTTCACCAATTCAAAGTAAAACATGGCACGCAGGAAGCGGGCCTCGGCTTTATCAAAGGTTTTAACCGAGTTGGTTATCGGCACCACATCAATCTTAGATAAAAACTGGTTGGCCCTGTAAATGCCGGTATAGTTGCTGGCAAATGCGTCATCAACCACCTGGGTGGGGCTTTGCAGGCCCTTAGCCAAAATATCAATATTACCCGATAGCTGCGAGTTCACCGCGTCGTCGGTAGCGGCATCGAGGTACGAGTTATCGACCCTATTGAAGCCTTTGGGCAAAAACGTGTACAGGTTGGTAAGGGCCTGGTCGGCATAGTAGCCGTTGATATCCATTTTATCGTAGATCAGGTCCTCGGTTTTAATATCCAACGGTACCGTTTCATTCTTGATGCAGCCCGTTTGCGCAATGCCCATTATTAGCAGCATGGCGTAAAATTTGTATGATCGTTTAAAGTTCATGTTGCTCTTCCTCCTTATAATTTAACCGATAAACCACCATTAATTACACGTTGTATCGGGTACAGGCCGGTGTAATCTTCCGGATCTGATTCCTTGTACTTAGACCAGGTGAGCAGGTTCTCGCCCCTTACAAACAGGCGTACCCTTTTAATTTTAGCGGCTGATAAAAGCCTGTTGCTAAAACTGAAACCCAGTTCAAAGTTCTTTAGCCTTACATAACTGGCATTGCGCACAAACAGCGATGACGGTACATAATTATTAATATCGGTACCTAGAGTAACCCTCGGCAAAGTGGCGGTAGCGGCGGTTGCCGGCGTGTAACGGTTAAGGTTATAATCGAATGCCTGGCCCAGGCCGTTGTTGGTGAACGGATATTCGTAATTACCACTAAGCATAATATCGCGGTTAGCCACCCCCTGGAACAGTATGCCCAGATCCAAACCGTTATATTGCAGGTTTAAACCTAAACCATAAAATACCAGCGGCTTGTTGTTACCGATAACGGTCTGATCGTACTGGTTGATGATGCCATCGCCGTTCAGGTCTTTGTATCTAACATCGCCTGCCGATGGCGTAAAGCCCGACATGGTAGCCCCCGTTAAGTTGCCCGCGGTAAAGAAACCATCTGCCACATAACCACGGATGGCGTTGATAGGCGTGCCGGTTTTAGCCATGTACGGATAAGCCTGCGCCGGTTCATCGTTATAAATAATTTTGCTTGATACGGTAGAGAGGTTGCCCGATACGCTGTAAAGCAGCTTGCCAATTTTATCGCTCCAGCCGGTATTGATCTCGAAACCGTAATATTTGTTTTTGCCGATATTCTCCAGCGGATAAACCTGGCCCAATACGGCGGTATTACCACCGCGGATCTGCAGCAGATCGTATTGCTTGTTATTGTAGTAATCAAAATTCAGCCAGCCACGGTTTTGGCTGTAAGCCAGGTCGAAGCCAAGATCCAGCTTATTGGCCTTTTCGGCTACGCGGTTGGGGTTAACCAGATCGCCCTGGAAAAATGACGAGCTGCTGGTAGCGCCCGTACCAAAAAAGTAGGCCGAGCCACCGCTGTAAGCCTGCAAATAGGTATAATAGCCGGGATTGGCATTGCCTACTTTACCGTAGGTGGCGCGAACTTTCAGTTCGGATAGGAAATTGATGCTTTTAAAGAAGTCCTCGTTATGGATATTCCAGCTTGCCCCCACCGATGGATAAAAGCCATACTGGTTACCCGGCGCAAAGCGGTTATTGCCATTGTAAGCGCCGGCGGCCTCCACATTAAAGCGGTTATTAAAGCTGTAATTTACACGGCCCGAAAAGCCTTTGTAAACCTGGTTCAGCGTGTTATCGCCCTGGGTATTATCGTAACGGCCCATTAGTAAGGCGCTTAATTTATCGTTACCAAAAGCATGATCGTAACCCATCGATAGTTCGGTATAGGTTTGCTGGAAACGTTCGATAACGCTGGCGACGTTGCTTTGGTCGGATATGGTGTTTACCTTGATGTGCTGCGTGGTATCGGCAGTTACGGGATAGTAGTAGGCGTTATAGTTTTTAGACCTGTCTATCTGCTGCTCGTACGATGGCGTGTAGGACAATAAGGCTTTTACATACAGGCCCTTCACCACATCGTCCATCATCCTTTTGATTGAGATATTGGCCGATGCTGCCTGTAAATTGTTTTTAAGGTAACCTGTAGATACCGCCTGCGCGTAGGGGTTAGTTGGGTATTGCCTGGTACCCGCGTAAGTGCCGCCAACCGGTGTATAAATTGGCGTAGCGTTGGCCGGGGTATTTAATATACTGCTGAACACCGAAGCATAACCTACACCGGGCTGGTAGTAATCCTGTATATTACCCAGCAGGTTGAACGATGCTGAGAGGTGTTTATCCAGATTGATATCGATGTTGGAGCGCAATACGTAGCGCTTATAATCAACATTAGTACCATAAGCCGTGTTCGGGTCCTCTTTCAGCAGGCCACCCTGCGCGAGGTAATCCAACGAAAGGAAGTACTTCATATTGGTAAAAGTGCCGCCCGCGCTCAGGTTGTAGCGCTGCATGGGCGCGTTCTTTTTCAACACGGCATCCTGCCAGTTTACGTTAGGGTACAGGTTTGGGTCGGTGCCGTTTCTGTAGGCATCTAACTGCGCCGGACTAAATACCGCCGCGCCGCCGCTGTTAATAGCCGCCTCGTTATAAAGCGATGCATAATCAAAAGCCGACAGCGGTTTACGCATACCGATGGGCGTTTGCACACCCGCCTGCGCCGTAAAGGTTACACCCGATGTTTTCTCAGGCAGGCCCTTGCGGGTGGTGATCAGCAGCACGCCGTCCATAGCCTGGTTGCCCAGCATGGCGGTTGATAAGGCGTCTTTCAGTAATACTACCGATTCTACCTGCTCAGGGTTGATGGACAGTACATCGAACAAGCTTTGGTTAGTGATGCCTGATGTTACGTTAGATGCGGTAAGGCTTACCAGGTTATACATCGGCACACCGTCGATCACTACCAGCGGGTTGCGGCCGCGCAGGCTAAGCGTTGGGTTATCAAAGCGGGGCGCGCCATTGCTTTGTTGGGCATATAAACCCGCCAGCTGCCCGCCAAACGAGTTACTAAGCAGCGATACCGGCGCGCTTTCCAGGCGTTTTCCATTCAGGTAGCTAACCGATTGCACCAGTCGGCTACGATCCTGCTGGCCAAATAATATGGGTATGTTTTGTGGGATTAAACCGGCGGCAATCCCTGTCGCCCGTTTAATGGAATCATCTGTAGCTTTTTGGGTGGTATCCCGCAATTTCCCCTGGGCAAGGCCTTGTTGAGCAAGCAACAGCCCCGACGAGAAAAGGCACAGGCAGATGATATTTTTTGATCTGTGAAGTAAATTTCTATTCATATAAAAATTCATAGGCAGCCACGGTGGGCTACAAAATGTTTGTCGAAATAATGGGTTGGGCGCTGGTTGGTTTTAAAATCGTTTTCCTGTTTTAGTTTTTACGTTTTTGCAGATGGCTCACGGAGCGTTTACCTACCCGCGTTTAATTATTTTTCACCGGTTACATATACAGAGAGACGGGTACAATATACCGCATACCATAATTTTTAATTTTTATTTTTCCGAATATCGCACACTATCTTAAATATATCCGCGCCGGTTGGATTGAGTGAATTAAAAGCAGTAGCGATATTTAAAAACCGGGCATGAAGCTATAAACAACTGTATAACAACATATATTAAGAACAAACACCATGTACAAAGTGTGGAAAAAGCGGGTAGATTAGATTATTGTTAAATAATTGTTAGCGTATTATTTAATACACTATCCCTAAATAAATAAGCCAGGTTTATTTACGTAAAAATATAGTTGCCTCCTCCCGGGAGGGTGCGGTTGGCCGTGTTGTGTAAGGGAGGGGTTTGCCTGCAATGCCGTATCGTACAAACCCCTCCCTACACCATCCGTTTGGGCTATCGTGTGGACACATCTTTTAATGTGGTGTGGGTTTAGCAACCAAGCTTGAAATTGGCTCACCGCATTCAGGATGGCGAACCGGATTTGGCCCAGGCATCTATAAAAAAGCTGGTGGAAAGTACCGATAATAACCATTATAAATGGTGGCGTAAATGTGTCAGTACCCTTAAAAAACATGGTAGTGGTGAGAAAACGAAAAACTGAACAAACGCATTTATTTTATTGAAAATCAAAATGATGTGTGTTCAATTTTTGTTCAAAAAAAGCGTTTTTTTGAACAATTATTTCTTCGCGTGAACAGCAAAATAAACTCATTGTATCAGCGTGCCTTTAGGTACGCTATATTCTATTCCGTACCTAAAGGCACGGAGGAAATCAATATGTGGTTATTCTACAGATATTTCACCCCGATGGGGGGGACCGGGGTGCAAAGCACATTATAACTTTCGCCTACTCCCCCTTATACGGCGAAAAAGTATTAATGCTGATAGCATTGGTTTCCGTGTTTATCCGCATGGTGCGCATGCGGCCGCCGCCGCCGTTGGGCAGCGCCTGGCAATCTATCAGGTAGGTTTTTATGGTGTTGCCCTGGTATACGTCTTCGCGCATGTATTCGCCGGTAACGTGGCCGCACAGCATCAGGAAAACATTGGGCATATCCTTTACACCATCGTAAATGCGCTTACCCTGCTCGCTGAAATTGCCATCCTTAGGACCCTTCAATATACTGTGGCTAACAATAATGGCTTTGGCATCCTTATGTTCTTCCAGCACATTGTGCACCCATTTCATCATCAGGCCGTCTTTGTCTTCGCCTTCGCCGTTCTGGCCGTTCACATCAAAGGGGATAAAGATCACCAGGTACTTTTTGCCGGCCACGGTAAATTTATCGTAATGCAGGTCGTTATTATTTTTGCCCAATATATTGGCATGGCCGCCATACCAGGGCTTGTTCTTAAAGCGGTCTACACCAAAATATTTATTATAATTCTCGGTAGTATTACGCACCGGCGACAGGCCCGGATGGTTATGGTATTTCCCCGGCTCTTTTTGCGGGAATGCAGGGTCGGCCTCATCATGGTTGCCAACAGTTACGCCGTAAGCCAAAGCAGGCGCGGCTTCCAAAGCGTAATATCCGGCAGATGCATTGATCCATTGCTGCGGTGGCGGCACGCTGTCTATCACCGTATCATCTACCGTATCGCCCAAACCGGCTACAAACACAATGTTCGAATCGGCCTGGTGTTGTTTGATCCATTTAATTTGCGACATGAACATGGCCGGTTTGCCGCCATGCGCCATACCGGTATAGAACTGGATATCGGGCAGCACCGCGATGCGGAAATCTACACCAGCCTGCTCTATCTTTGTTTTCGCAGGCTTCTTTTTGTGTGATGGAACTGTAAAAGCCAGCAGCGCTACGCTCAATAACGATGTAGCGATTAAAGCCGGTCGCCATTTTTTTAGTAGGTTATTCTTTTTCATAGGATGTTAATGATATACTGAAGATGTTAAATCCAATTTAGGATCCTTAAGTAAAAATCATTGCCGTTGACTTTAGCCAACGGATAATGCATGGTAAACAAATGGCTTTAGCCAAACTACGCTTGGGTAATTGGGCTAAAGCTCCGTATTACTGCTCTTCTACCGTTGACTAAAGTCAACGGCGATGAATATTATCCCGCAATTACTTGCCCCCAATAAAAAACGCGTTCGCAGGAACTTGCATTTTCTTAGATACATCGCTTTTCCATTCAAAATTCAGCGCGCCGCCGGGTTTGCCCTGGTAGTATATCCTGATGGGGTGCAATCCTGCTTTCAATTTCATACTCCCTTCCTTTTCGGTATTTGGCTGATAGCCATAATCCTCATCAATTACCGATGCATCATGGATCCGCAGAAAAGCCTTGCCGCTGCTGCTTAAGTAAAACGTGTACTCGCCGTCTTCGGGTACTTTGATATAACCCTCAAACAGGTAGGTATCGCAGCCGGGTTTTAAAGTTTTGGTATCAATGGTATTACATTGGCCTGTAGCAGTCGCTGCCAGATCGGTCACATCAGGTATCCACGGGTATTTACCCGCATAACCTTTCCATACCAGGCCCTGTTTAGTATTGCCGGTGTTTGATGCCGGTACCAGCGCATCATCATAAGGCCTTTGGGCCGAGGTATCCGGCCGCCTTACCTGCAATACCATTTCCTTCATTTGCTTTTGAAGTTGGGGCATGGCTGCCGCGAGGTTATTAGCCTGGTGCGTATCCTTAACTACATCAAAAATGGCAAAATCATCATCCGCCGATTTTACATTATATCGCAAGCCAACCAAATTACCCATGCGGATCATCTGCATTTGGTTGCGCTGCTTCATGCGGTTATTGGGTGCATACTCTTTATAGTTTGGTGATTTACCCGGTTCGAAGTACTCCGAATAGATCAGCCCATCTTTTTGCACTCCCTTTCCGGTCAGGGCAGGCAATATCGACCGGCCATCTGTATTGGCCGGAGCGGGTAGCCCGGCGGCATCTGCCATGGTGGGCAGCCAATCGTAAGATATGGTTGGCGTATTTACCGGCTTACCTGCTGGTATATGCCCCGGCCAGCGGGCTATCACCGGCATACGTTCGCCGCCCTCCAGTTCATCGCGCTTGATGCCATCAAACGGACCAAAGCTCCCGAAAAAATTGGCCTTATAATCTACATGTGGTTTGGGCAAATAGGCCTCTATCGATGGCCCGTTATCGCTGCTGAAGATCACCAGTGTGTTATCGTCTATCTTCAAATCCGCCAATAGTTTAAACAGATCGCCGATGTTATCGTCAATACGGCGCACGCTGCTGGCGTAGCGTTTATAAGTATCTGGCCAGGGCACCTCGGGTGTGGCCTTATTGTTGTCATCATCATAAGTGGCATTGGCATAGTCGGGATAGGTATAGCTATCTATGGTTCCGGTTGCTGTATTGATCATGTGGCCCGGCTGCCCCAGCCATTGTACACCACCTTTTAATCCGCCACCTGCGGGGTAAGGTCCGGTAGGCAATTCCAATACGGCGTGCGGGGTATCATAAGCCAAATACATAAAAAACGGCTGATCGCCATTTTTACCCTTTTGATGTTCAGCAATCCATTTTTTGGCGGCGGCTGTCCACAGGTCAGCGGTATAGCATTTATCCAGTTGCTGGGTTACATCGGTACGATTATCCCAAACTTGTTTCTGTTTGCGGTACAGGCCCTCTTTAGGGTAATGCTCGTGCCCGTCTTCATGACGCATGTAGCCGTAGTAATAATCGAAGCCGCGGTTCAACGGATGGGCTATCCAGTCTTTACCATCTTTAGTCCAGCGGGCATCGCCCTGCAAACCCCATTTACCGATGGCGGCGGTGGCGTAACCCGCCTTTTGCAATACATTACCCAGGGTATAATTATCGGCCAGGTCCTTATCAAACTGGTTATCGCGCACGCGGGCGTGGCCCTGGCTTAAACCGGTCAGTATCGAGGCCCTCGACGGGGCGCAGACCGGCGCCGCGGCATAAGCCTGCGTAAGCATAGCGCCCTGCATGGCCATTTTATCCAAATTGGGCGTATACGTCCAGGGTTGGCTGCGGTCGGCCGCTTTGGCGCGCTGATTTTGCCAGAAAACGCCAACATCACCATAACCCAGATCGTCGGTAAGGATAAAAATGATATTCGGTTTTTTCACCGCGGGCTTTTTTTGCCCCTGGGCATTGGCTGGTTTGTACAATAATAAAGCAGGTATCAGCAATAAGCTACAATTAAATTTCATTTAAGGCAGAATTGGTTAAAAGTGGATCGCTAAAATTAGGCTTAATATTTCCATAGCAAGTATACCTTAATTAATAATTTACAATTTCATAGAGACAGCGGACTGCGCGGCATACCAGTATTTAACGTATTAATTTGTTATCGATTTAGGATGGTTCCACCTGCCAACCCCTCTTCCAAATACCAATAATTTATCTGTAACTTGTCCCATGCAAACTAAATTTTTTATCACACGTGTTGCACATCAGCCACTTAACACTCAATTATTACTCTTTTAATAAAAAATTAACAAAAGACTGGTATCTGTCCTAAGCCAATGTCTCTACTACCTTAACAGATCATGAATAATCATATAAACAGAGATGCCGCGACCGTTGAAGATTTGGTTTGGGACGAGGATTTCAGGCAATGGGTTTTAACTAACGACAGCGACCTGGATGCGTTCTGGAGCGATTGGGAAGCCGCTCATCAAAATAAACGCGAGGAGATAGCCACCGCCAAACAGATCATCCGCTCTATGGTAGTAAAGGAGGCTTTGGTTTCGGATGAGGAAATGGATATGTCCATACAAAACATTATGGCCCAAACCGCCGATAAAGCAGTTCTCGAGCCGGCTCCGGTGGTACCGATAAAGCGAACCAACTGGTATAAACACGCAGGCATCGCGGCATCGTTGTTGGTGGTAATGAGTGTGGCGCTGCTGTTCTTTGTGCGGTATAGCCATGGCACCATATCCTACAAAGACCTGGTAAAGGAAGCCGGCGGCGAACTGGTGGAGCAAAGTAATAACAATGCTTCGGCCAGGCAGGTGATTATGGCCGACGGCAGCGAGATCATCCTGCAAAAAGGTGCGCGTATAAGTTACGCCCCTAAATTTAACAGCTACGGCACGCGCAAAATATACCTGACGGGCAAGGCGACATTCGAGGTGGCTAAAAATCCGGCTAAGCCGTTTTTTGTTTACACCAACGGGCTGATCACCAAAGTGCTGGGCACGCGTTTCACCATTACATCAAACGAGGAGGATAAGAACGCGACCGTAGAAGTGACCTCGGGCATTGTATCCGTATTTTCGCTGGTAGATAAAAAATCGCAGGATGACGCGAACACCCAAAAGCTGAACAGCCTGATCTTAACCCGTAACCAAAAGGCCAGCTTCTCAAAGATCGACCGTACGCTGATCGCGTCGGTGGTAGCAAAACCGGTGGCGGCAAACGAGCAGGTTTTTAACGAAGCCTTTGCCGACGCGCCGCTGAAAACTGTATTTAAAAAAATGGAAGATTGCTATGGCATCCCGGTGATATATGATGACAAGGTTTTCGCAAGCCGCACCTTAACTGCCGATTTGAGCAAGACCACTATGTACCAAAAGCTGGATATTATTTGTAAAACCATTAACGCCCGCTACGAAATTAACGACGGCAAGGTGGTGATTTACGCAAAGGTGCTGCAATAGGTAAACGCTGTTTTTGTTAACCCTGTCGCAAGCAAAGAGCGGAATTGTGCGATTCCCTTCCACTGGGAGGATTCAGGGAGGGGTTTAGTCCTGATGCAATATCGTATAAACCCCCTCCTTGCCATCACACCGGCATCCGCACCCCTCCCAAAGGAGGGAACTGAAAAAGCTCCCTGGGGGACGACTAAAAACTTATCTCTGTACCGGGATAAGTTTTTGTGGTATATGGAATACTGTTTTATATTAATAACTTACCGCTGAGTAAACATAGGGGTAATTTTACAATGCTAAATTTACCCGGCTTTATATGGCCGGTTTTGCATGGTTGCTGATAGCCCATTGATGGTGAATATGAAATGTAAGTACTTTTATTTCATAGGGTTTGTGTTCTTCTTTTCGGCATTGATGCAGGTGCGGGCTTTGGCCCAGGGGCCGCTGGATAAAAAGATCAGCATCGAGGTGAGGAACGCCGATATTAAAAGCGTTTTAAAAACCATCGAAAAACTGGCCGATGTGCGCTTTGCCTACAGTTCGGAAAATATCGACAGCACGCTTGTTTCCCTCACAGCCAATAATCAGGCCATCAGCAATGTATTAAGGCAGGTACTTATTACACAAAATATCACTTTTGAGGATGTTGGCGGGCTGATCGTCCTTCATAAAATATACGAGGTACCGGGCCATATCCATGGCGCGGTAACGGATGAGAACGGGCTGCCGCTTCCTGGTGTTACCATTAGGGTTAAGGGTACAGCCCAGGCCACATCAACCGATGCCAATGGCATATTTAGCATCAATTTACAAAACCCCAATGCCGCGCTCATCTTTTCGTATATCGCCTACGCCACTCAGGAAGTGGGCACAGCCGGCCGTAACAGCATCAGTATAAAAATGGTGCCCTACCCAAAGGTTTTAAGCGAGGTGGTAGTGGTGGGCTACGGCACGCAAAAGAAAATTGTGCTGACCGGCGCTGTCAGCACCATCAGCACCGATGATATCCAGCAAACGCCATCGGCCAGTATCCAAAACTCGCTTACGGGTAAGGTGACCGGATTTTTCTCGCAACAACGCGGCGGCCGCCCGGGCGATGATGGCGCCGACTTTTACATCCGTGGCGTAAGCACCTTTAATGGCACCGGCAGCAGTCAGCAACCGCTGATCCTGGTGGATGATATTGAATATACCTACCCCGATTTCAGCAATATCGACCCAAACGAAGTACAGAGCATCAGTATACTAAAAGATGCCTCCACCACCGCGCCTTACGGTGTTAAGGGCGCTAACGGAGTGGTACTGGTAACCACCCGCCGCGGGCAAACGGGCAAGGCACGCATTAACCTGCGTACCGAGTTTGGCTTGCAGGTACCTATGCACGTTCCGCAATTTTTGGATGCGGCCAATACGGCCACCCTGCGCAACGAAGCCCTAAAAAATGACGCGCTGATATCGGGATCGCCCTATGTGCCGGAGTTTACTGATGCGGATATCGCCCTGTTTCGCAGCGGGGCCGACCCTTACGGCCACCCGAATGTAGATTGGTACCACACCCTGTTTAAAGGCAGCGCGCCCATCCGTAAAAGCAATGCAGATGTATCGGGCGGGAGCGATAATGTACAATATTTTATCTCCCTGGGTTTCGAAAACCAGGGCGGCATCCTGCGCGATATCCGCTCGACCGACGAACTGGATAATAACTACAATTTCGACAGGTTCAACTTCCGGGCCAATGTGGATATCAAGGCCACCAACTCCTTAAGCTTCCGGGCCGATTTTTCGGGCAATACGACGGCCACCAACTCGCCAAAGTTTTACGGACAAAGCGGCTCGGCAGAAACGGCCGCCTTTTACGAGGTGTTTAATTACGAATCGCTGAACCCTTACACCTACCCCATTCATAATCCCAACGGCAGCTATGGCTTTGCCAACCCTAACCGCCCGCAGCCTGCGGCCAATAATATTATAGGCCGGATTGCCCTGGGCGGATACCAACTGGTACGGGCCAATTTGTTTACGTTTAACGCATCGGCCACGCAAAAGCTGGATGCCATTACCAGCGGCCTAAAAGCCAAGTTGCAGGTAAATGTTACTAACGGCACATCGTCGCTCAGGTCGCTTACCCGGGTCAATTTCCCATCCTATTATTACGACCCGGTTACAGGCACCTATACCCCGCGCGATGCTACCATCTACCGTATCGATCCTTACAGCGTTATTTATGGCGGGGGGCAGCCCAACCGGCAATCTACCCTGCAGGGCAGCGTTAGTTACGATCATTCTTTTCATACCAACAAGGTAAGCGCCCTGCTGTTGTATAACCAAAACACCAAGCTACGGCCTATTACTACCGGTACCGCTACTGAACTGGCCAATACCTATATCCCCGAAACCTTGCGCGGGCTGACCGGCCGCCTCAACTTTAACCACAATAATAAATACCTGGCGGAGTTTGACGGCAGCTACAATGGGTCGAACAAATTCGCGGCCAGTAAGCAGTATGGCTTCTTCCCGGCGGGTTCGGCCGGATATGTGATATCTGAGGAAGAATTTATTAAGCAGCACCTTACGTTTATCAACCTGTTTAAGTTCCGCGCATCGTATGGTATCGTTGGCAGCGATAACCTGGGCAATTATGCCAACTACTACCTGGAGACTTACGGCCGAGGCGGCAGTTATCTATTTGGCACCACGGGTACGCCAACATCAAGCATCATTCCCGGCACTTTTGGCAATAGCGATGTAACCTGGGAAAAGGAGCGCAAGTTGGATATCGGGATCGATTTCTCCATGTTCAACGGGCGCTTAGGTGGTTCGGCTGATCTTTTCCGGAATAAGCGTTACGATATTTTAACGGCCCTGCAAACCGTGCCGCACTATTATGGCGTCCCTATTGGCCTGCTCCCGCCCGAAAACTTAGGCATTGTGGCCAACAACGGTTATGAGTTTGAACTAACCTATACCGGCCGCATGGGTAAGGTTGGTTATAACCTGAAAGGCAATTATTCGTATGCTAAAAATAAGATATTAGAGATAGACGAAGTACCGCAGAAGTATGGCTATAAAACACAAACCGGCCGCTCGATAGGCGAAGTACCGGAGTATATTTGGGACGGTTTTTACTCCACAGCTGAAGCTGCAAATCCGGCAATCCCAAAGTATATTGGCTCAACCACAGCGGCGGGTGGCCCCGGCACCACCATCCCCGGCTTTTTAAAATACCGCGATATGAACGGCGACGGCGTTATTACCGATGACGACAAAGGCTATTTCGGCCATGCTAACCTACCAACCACTATCCTATCGCTCAATACCGGGTTCACGTTTAAACGTTTCGCGCTGAACATCCTGCTGCAATCGGCACTGAATTATGATGTGCAGATAGGCTACCCTTTTGTTACCCCCTTTAAAGGCAACCTGCAACAAATACACCTTGACCGCTGGACACCAGAAACCGCTGCAACGGCGCAGTTCCCGGCATTGATTTCCAACTTCCAGGGCAGCTATATGTCCTCGGGCAATACATCTACCTTTTGGGCCATAAGCGGCAATTACCTGCGCCTAAAATCGGTAGAGTTGAGCTATAACCTGCCGGATAAACTGGTGAACAAGATAGGGCTTAAAGGCTTACGTATATATGCCAACGCTTATAACCTGCACACCTGGTCGGGCGTGTATAATCGTTTCGGGCTTGATCCGGAAGTGGCCCGTGGCGGGTCTTCTAACGATTACCAGGGGGTTTATCCGCAATCGGCTATTGTGAATTTGGGGTTGAGTGTAACGGTGAAGTAGAGCTTCATTAATCGTCATGCTGAGCGCGGGCGAAGTATCCCAAACTTTGCACTTCCGCTTTGCATACTCCTTTCGTCATTCTGAACGCGAACGAAGAATCCCAAAATAGCAAAGTAACTTTGCATGATAGACCTGCAAAAAGGGGATGTTTCGCTATCGCTCAACATGACGAATTAATTCACCGCGATCTTGGCATCCCCCCTCACCCTATTCAGCAAATCCCTCAACTCATTCAACTTCTCCGGGTTAGCATCCGCTAAATTCTTCCGTTCGTTAATATCAGTCTTTAAATTATAAAGCTGCGGTTTGGGGTTATTCCCCAACTCGGTATTGGTATACTTGTTTATCGCCGGTCCATTACTTGGCTCAATATACTTCCAATCGCCCTTTATAATACTAAGCGTATTGTTTACCGATTGTTGTATCACATAATTGCGCCCCTGGGTATTTTTCCCTAACAGAACATCCATAGCATTTTCGCTATCCATATATTTGCCGCCTGTAAAAGGCTTGCCCATCAATTGTGCAAACGAGGCCATCATATCCACCTGGCTAAACGGCGCCGCCGATGTGCCTTTGGCAATATGCCCGGGCCACGATACGATCATCGGCACACGGGTACCGCCATCAAAAGCACTGTATTTACCGCCGCGTAAAGCGCCTGCCGGGGTATGTCCGTTCAGTTTTTCCACGGCATCGTCTATATAACCATCATCTATCACCGGTCCGTTATCGCTGCTGAAGATAACAATGGTATTTTGCGTAAGGTTTAGCCGCTTCAGGGTTTGTGTTACCTGTCCGGTCATCCAATCCAGTTCTAAAATAGCGTCGCCACGGGGGCCCATGCCGCTTTTACCGGCAAAACGCTTATTCACCACACGCGGCACATGGATATTATGTGTGGCGAAATACAAAAAGAAGGACTTACGCTTATTCTCCTCGATAAACTGCACCGCTTTGCCAGCCAGCACAGTACTGATATCTTCATCAACCCAAAGCGCCGATTTACCGCCCGTTTGGTAACCGATACGGCTCACGCCGTTCACAATGGTTTGGTCATGCTCGTGCGATGGCTTCATTTTCAGCAATTCGGGGTGATCCCTGCCGGTAGGCCAGTTGCCCACGGGTTGTTTATAATTAACGGTGATGGGGTCGGTCGGGTCGAGGTTGACGATGTGGTAACCATCAATATAAACACAGGGTACCCTATCCAGCGTAGCGGGCATAATGTATGATGTATTGAAGCCCAGTTCGATGGGGCCGGGTTTGATCGTGCCGTTCCAGTAGGGCCCAACACCGGGGGCACCAAGGCCCAGGTGCCATTTACCAATCACGCCGGTATGATAACCCGCATCCTTAAATACCGATGCCAGCGTAGGTTTTGCGGGATCTATCAGTAGCGCCGCATCGCCGGGGGCAATACCGGTACCTTTTTTTCGCCAGGCATATTCACCGCTCAGCATCGAGTAACGCGAGGGCGTGCAGGTGGCCGACGAGGCATAGGCGTTAATAAACCGCAAGCCATTTGCGGCGATGGCATCAATATTAGGCGTTTTTATTTGGGCAGCACCATAGCAGCTCAAATCGCCGTAGCCAACATCATCGGTATAAATTACAATTACGTTAGGCTTGCCCTGCTGTGCCATAACTTGCCTATCGGCACAGATAAAAAAACAGATCAGCAGGGATTGGAAAAAAATACGCTTCATATCACAGGTTTATGTAAAGGTGATACCAATATACGTTGGCTACAATATATATAGACGCGCTTTTAACTTGCAGATACTATTGTAATTTGTAATTTATTCAGGATACTTAAAAGCAAACGAAAGGCTTTGTAACCCACACACGCATTAATAATTTAGCGTAATTTTTCAAATAGGTTAATATGCAATATACGGTATTTTTATATTTTTAGCCCGTTAGTTTAATCAGCTATCCGTTTTCTGGGGCGTTATTTTTTGTTCCGGAATGGTATACGCCCGCCGCACATGCGTTTTTCTTTTTAATACATCTTACTATAAAAAACAATGGTTCAAAACAAAAACCGCCGATTGAAGATCATCGCTCTATTATCATTACAGTTTATTACCTGCGCAACATTCGCACAATCAAAAGCCACTGCCGGCAACACCTTAAAACGCCCTAAACTGGTGGTAGGCATTGTGGTAGACCAGATGCGCTGGGATTACCTGTACCGCTATTACGACCGTTACAGCAATGGCGGTTTTAAACGCTTAATGAACGAGGGCTTCCGTTGCGAAAATGATTATATCAATTACCTGCCGTCGGCTACCGCGGTAGGGCACTCGGCCATATTTAGTGGTACTGTTCCGGCCATAAACGGTATAGCCGGTAACGACTGGGTTGACCAGCTAAGCGGCAAGGCCCTTTATTGCGTAACCGATACCACTGTAAACGGGGTTGGCAGCGATGCCGAAGAAGGCAAACGCTCGCCGCGCAACCTGTTATCAACCACCATGACCGACGAATTACGACTGGCCACCAATTTCAAATCGAAGGTAGTGGGCGTATCATTAAAAGACCGCGCATCTATCCTGCCAGCAGGCCACATGCCTACAGGCGCTTTCTGGTTCGACGATGAAAGCGCGCGCTTTATCACCAGCACTTATTATACTAAGGAATTACCAGCCTGGGTGAAAAAATTTAACGATGCCAACGAGCCTGAAAAACTGGTAGCCAACGGCTGGAATACCCTTTACCCCATCAATACCTACGCCCAAAGTACCGAAGATAATGTGCGCTGGGAGGGCCGCTTTGCCGGCGAAACATCAACCGCGTTCCCGCACAAGGTTGCCGATGCTTACAAAGCCCGTCACACCACCATCCGCAGCACACCGTTTGGTAATACGTTAACGCTTGATTTTGCCAAAGCCGCTATCGAAGCTTACCAGTTAGGCAGCAACGGTGTTACCGATTTCCTGACCATTAACTGTGCATCAACCGATTATGTTGGCCATATGTACGGCCCTAACGCTATTGAAGTAGAAGACACCTACCTGCGTCTGGATAAGGATTTGGCAGATTTTTTCGCTAACCTGGATAATAAACTGGGCAAAGGCAATTACACCATTTTCCTTACTGCCGATCATGGCGCATCGCATTCCATCGAGTTTAACAAGGAGCATAATATCCCCGCAGGCGCATGGAACCCGGCAACCTTTGCAACTAAACTGAACCAGATGCTGAAGGCCCGGTTTAAGGAAGATAAACTGGTGATATCTATTACCGAATACCAGGTGAATTTTAATATCCCGTTTATTACCAGGCAAAAGCTTGATTATACAGCTATTAAGCAAGCCGCTGTGGATATGCTGAAGGACGAGCCCACCGTATTATTTGTAGCCGATATGGCCAGATTAAACGATGCATCCATCCCCGAAACCGTACGCACCATGATGATAAATGGTTATAACTACAAGCGCAGCGGCGCGGTGATGATCATCCCTACTTCGGGTTGGTTCCAGGGTGGCGCTACAGGCACCAGTCATGGCGAGTGGAATGCTTACGATACCCACATCCCGCTGCTATTTATGGGCTGGGGTATTAAACACGGCGTAACTTACGATAAGACTTATACTACCGATGTGGCTTCAACTATTTCGGCACTGCTGCACATCCAGGTGCCAAGCGGTAATATCGGCACGCCTATTTCGGCAGTTTTTAGTGGTGCGGAAAATTCTGTATCTTCAGCAACCAAACCCAAAACCGCTAAATAACAAATGAAGAAAGTATCAGTAAAGGCCGTGCTGAAAACCGGCGTTATAGCGGCTGCATTATTAAGCAGCCTGAACTCCTTTGCCCAAAAAGGCGAAAAGTTTTTTAACAAGGCCGACCTGATGCAGTTTGGCGTTTATTACTACCCCGAGCAATGGCCTAAAGAACAGTGGGCGCGCGATATTAAACGCATTGGCGAATTGGGTTTTGATTTTACCCATTACGCTGAGTTTGCCTGGGCCAATATGGAACCCGAAGAAGGTAAGTTTGATTTTGCCTGGCTTGATGAAGTGGTGCGCCTTGCCGGCGAAAACCACGTAAAAGTAATTATGTGTACCCCATCGGCTGCGCCGCCGGTATGGCTAACTAAAAAGCACCCCGATGTGCTGATGGTAAACGCCGATGGCCGCACCATGGTACACGGCGCGCGGCAGCAAGCCTCATGGTCCAGCGATTTATACCGCCAGTATGTAGATAAGATAGTTACCGAGATGGCTAAACGTTACGGCCATAATAAAACTATAATGGGCTGGCAAATTGATAACGAACCATCGCACTATGGCAACGAATACGATTTCAGTCAAAATGCGCAGAAGCACTTCCGCCTTTGGCTGCAGGCTAAGTACAAAAGCATCGAGGCGCTGAACGCATCGTGGGGTAACGCCTTCTGGAGTTTAAATTATAATAATTTCGATCAGATAGATTGCCCTAACGGCAAGGAATTGGTAGCTCAGCCCAATCCACACGCGGTACTGGATTTTAAACGCTTTACCGCCGATGAAGCTGCCGGGTTTGTATTAGATCAACAAGCTACGCTGAAAAAATACATTGATGACAATCAGTTTGTGACCAGCAACCTGATGTCGGATTATACCCCGGTTGATCCGCGGCGTATGGCTGGTTTGGATATCATGAATTATACCAAGTACCTGGTGGCCGGCCTGAGCGATGGCACCGGCGATCAGGGTTTCCGCCTGGGTAATTACCTGAGCATAGGCTTCTCTAACGATTTTATGCGCCCTATTAACGGCGTTACCAGCGTAATGGAGTTACAACCCGGCCAGGTGAACTGGGGTAAATACAACTCGCAGCCTATGCCCGGGGCGGTGCGCATGTGGATCTATCACGTTTTTGCGGGCGGCAACAAATTTGTTTGCACCTACCGTTTCCGTCAGCCACTGGTTGGTGGCGAACAATACCATAACGGTATTATGAAGCCCAACGGTATTGAGGTGGCCCGCAGCGGCGCCGAATACATTACCGCCTTAAAAGAGATAGCGCAGCTTAAAAAACAATACAAACCCGGTCCGGAGCCAGCTGATTACAAAGCCCGCCGCACTGCCATTTTATACAACGTAGATAACCGCTGGGAGATGGATAACCAACCCCAAACCAACCAATGGGATTTTATGAAGCACATGATGAAATACTACGGCGTAGTTAAATCGTTTGGTGCCCCGGTTGATTTTATCGGTGAAGAAACCGATTTCAGTAAATACCCGGTAATGGTAGCCCCGGCTTATCAATTGCTTGATCCTAAACTGGTGGCCCGCTGGAAAGCTTATGTAGAGCAGGGCGGCCATTTGATACTGAGCAGCCGCACCGGCGAAAAGGACCGCGAGGCCCGCATTTGGGAAGGCCGCTTTGCTGAACCGATATACAGCCTGCTTGGGATAAAAGAATTATACTACGATCAGTTGCCGGAAAACCGCATGGCTAAGGTGGCCATGGACGGCAAGCTGTTCAACTGGAATAACTGGGGCGATGTATTGCAGGGTGCCGCAGCCGGCACTAAAATGGCCCTGTATAACGACCAATTCTACAAAGGCGAAACAGCTGTACTAAACCGTAAACTGGGTAAAGGCACTGTTACTTATATTGGCGCCGATACCGACGACGGCAAGCTTGAAAAAGACGTATTGAGAAAAGTATACAAAAATGCCGGTATCGGTATACTCGATCTGCCGGAAGGCGTTACCGTTGATTGCCGCGATGGCTTTTGGGTAGGGATGAATTACTCATCGGCCACGCAGGTTTTACCTGTACCAGCTAATGCTAAGGTATTGATCGGCAGCAAGACATTGGCGCCTGCGGGTGTGGTGGTTTGGCGATAGGGTAATTATCATTCGAAACGAAAAAGACCGGCTGATGACCGGTCTTTTTTGTTTATTTATCATAAGCATTCAATATATACAACACCCGCTGCTTATTAATATCATAAACAACTACCGTACCAGATCGCTTATCTTCGAAATGCTGCCTGTAGCTTGCTGTCATCTCTTTATCAAAGCCATATAATTTCAAAAAAACAGACTGGTTAATCGAAATAGCTGTGGAATAACTCAACGCGAATAAGCCCATCAACACATATACCGTAGCTAATAATTTTAAAGCCCAAAGGGGTCGACACCGTTCAAAAGCGGTATACAAGCAATAAATAAACAGCGGAATAATAGGGATCAGGAAACGGGTATCGTAAAAAGGCCAGATAATAATTATAGTCATATAACACAGGTATACCCACAGTATTAAATGCCGGTACAGCTCCGTCCGGATGATGATATAAACTGTTAAGGCAAACATAAACAAACCGGTAGCGATAATTAAGGGCATTATCAAAAACGCTAGCGGGTGTGGCACAAAAGTGTTAAGCTTACTACAGGGGATATTGAGCAGCAGTTCGCCCATTTCCTGTAGATGGAGCAATACGCGTGCTGACAGATTATTAGGGCCGTGTACTATCCCCTCCAAATTAAGATAGCGGAAGTAATCATTGCGTTGTTCAAGTCCTTTCAATCTATATAAAAACAAGGCGATTGCCGTCAGTACCACCCCGATAAGCGCGGTAAGCAGGTACTTGTTTTTCTTAATAGCAGGCCAATTAGTATATATCAAAAAAAGAACAATACCGCAGGGAATCACAATACCAGCGGTACGCAGATAGATGGCCGCCGCCGTGATCAAAAAGGCAGGGAGGCAATATATCCACTTATCTTTTAATGCCTTTGCCCAGCACCAGGTAGCCAATAGCAAGCTTCCGGCAAAAAGTTCATCGGGGATAGGTAGGATCAGGTGTTTGATATTGATATACGATAGCAACAACAAAGCGGTAACGATAAGCCGGTTTTTTGCAGGCAGTAAACGACAAATAAGATATCCCACTGTTACCCCTGCCAAAATATTAATGGCGATCATTGCCTTTGAATTGAGCAAACCCGCTTTATCTAAGTATTTAAGTAATAAAGGATAGCCATGCGGCAGGAAATCACTTCCAGCATAATCTGTAGGAGGAAGCATACCCTTTAAATAAAGCATGATATTGAAGTACCGGATGGCATCGGTATTTAACCTCAGTGGCGAAAGGATATTGGCCAGGAGCAATATGGCCACAAGAGCCAGCATAATTTTGACAGCCAAAGGCATTTTCACTACGGGTAAGGAGGATATCATTGACGGATTTTGATGTTAAAGATATGGTATTTTTGTCTTCTTCTCACCCGGTGTCTCTTGGGTGCCCCAGCAGAGACAGAAGCGTAGGAATGTTGCGATCCCCTCCCATCGGGAGGGTGTAGGAGGGGGTTTATGCAATATCACATCGTGGCTAAACCCCTACCTACCGCTACCCAAACCCAGCACACCCCTCCCCAAGGAGGGAACTTTTTTATCTTGGGCTATTACTCTCCCAAGGGAGGTAAATTTTGTGCGCCAAGGCTGCGTCCTCACTAAACAAAAATGGCCCGTGAGGACACGGGCCATTATAAATAATATTGCGGTTGATAGCCTAAGCTTCCACTTCAGCCAGCTTCTCTTCCTTTTGTTTGTAATCGCCGGCTTTTAGCTTTTCGGCAACATCGCTAAAGGCATCCAGTGTGCGCTGTACATCTTCCAGTGTATGTACGGCTGTCGGGATCAGGCGCAGTTCTATCAGGCCTTTCGGGATAACCGGGTAAACCACTATCGAGCAGAAGATATGGTAACGCTTACGCAGGTCCATCGTCAGGCTGGTAGCTTCGTGCAGGTCGCCTTTTAAAAATACCGGGGTTACTACGCTGTTTGTAATGCCGATATCAAAACCATGTTCAACTAACCCGTTTTGCAGGGCACGGGCAATGGTCCACAGTTTTTCGCGCAGTTCCGGTTGCGATTTCAACAGTTCGAAGCGCTTCTTCAAACCCAGCACCATTGGCATAGGTAATGCCTTGGCAAAGGTTTGCGAACGCATATTGTACCGCAAAAAGTCGACGATCATTTTATCGGCAGCTACAAACGCGCCTATGCCGGCCATCGATTTGGCGAATGTACCGAAGTACACATCTACACCATCTACACACCCCTGCTCTTCGTGAGCGCCCGCGCCGGTAGCACCTAAGGTGCCGAAACCATGCGCGTCATCGATCAGTATCCTAAATTTGAATTTTTCCTTCAGGGCTACGATCTCCTTCAGCTTACCCTGTGCGCCCGACATGCCGAATACCCCCTCGGTGATCAGCAAGATGCCGCCGCCGGTTTGCTCGGTCAGGCGGGTGGCGCGCTCCAGTTGCTTGGCGCAGCTTTCCATATCGTTATGCTGGTAAACAAAGCGCTTACCCATGTGCAGGCGCACCCCATCGATAATGCAGGCGTGCGATTCCGCGTCATAAACAATTACATCGTTACGATCAACCAGCGTATCGATGATCGACACCATGCCCTGGTAACCGTAGTTCAATAAAAAGGCGTCTTCCTTACCCACAAATTCGGCCAAACCGGCCTCCAGTTCCTCGTGATGGCGTGAATTACCCGACATCATCCTCGCGCCCATGGGGTATGCCATGCCAAAATCGGCAGCGGCTTCAGCATCGGCCTTACGCACCTCGGGGTGGTTAGCCAGGCCCAGGTAGTTGTTCAGGCTCCAAACCAAATGTTCAACGCCATTAAACATCATATGCGGGGCAATCTCTCCTTCCAGTTTAGGAAACGAGAAGTACCCGTGCGACCACTTTTGATGCTGGCCGATTGGCCCGCCCATGTTTTTTTCTATTTTATCAAATAAATCCAAAATTCTTTATCTATTTAATTTCCAATGTACAAATATAATTGTAAATGTGAGCAGCCGCAAGGCTATAACTTTTTATTATAGGTTATAACAAAAAAAGCCCCCGTAAAGTTATACAGGGGCTTTGGCTTAATCAATATCGTCAACGCTTAGTCAACATTATCATGCAGGAACGAGTTGTTCCTTCTTATTTCAGTGTTACCTTCATCGTCGGTCAGTAAAGTAAAGCGTGATATTTCGCTTTCAGATGATGCCGGGGTTTGTTGCAGCGCTATTTCCTTACGCTTGTAGGCAGGTATATTTTCCAGTTCCTGAATATTGCCGTTACGATTCTTCATGGTCAGGTCCTTTAAACGCATAATACGTTCGCGGGCCTTGCGCATTTGTTCCTCAACACTTTCGGCTGTCTTATGATCGTCAGCGCCCGCAACAGGTGCTGGTGGCAGTTCGGGCTCCGGTTCAGGTTCGGCCACAGCCTCTTCTTTAAACGATTCAAACTCCATCATGCTATCCGATACCTTAAAAGTGAACTCGCCAAAATCAGGCTCAGGCGCGCTGGCAGGTTCTTCTTCTACCAGGCTATGTTTTACCACATCGCTGTTGTCGGCTTGTGGCGTTTCAGTAACAGCTGCCGATGGCGCGAACAGGTCGAACAAACCAGTTTGCGGTTTAGCAGGCTCGCTGCCCTTCATATATGGCTCGGTCGAATAACTTTCAGCTGTTGGCGGCGGTGCTACCGGCGTAATAAACTCATTTACCGGGCGTACCAGCGGAGCGCCTTTTTCTTCGGGAACCAGCATAGATACCACACGTTTGGTGCTTTGCTCTTTCTCGCGTTCATCTTTAGTTTGGAAACCAGTAGCAATGATCGTTACCGACAGTTTCTCGCCCAAAGTATCGTCCTGGCAGTTACCCCAGATCAGGTCGGCAGCTAAGCCGGCTTCTTCCTGGATATAATCGGTAATAATGCTTACCTCGTCCATGGTTACTTCGTTAATACCCGAACTGATGTTCAGCAGGATATAACGTGCACCTTCAATTTCATTATCCTTTAACAGCGGAGATGCCAAAGCGCCTTCCACGGCTTTTAAAGCACGGTTCTCACCTTCGGCCGAGCAGCTGCCCATGATAGATACACCACTGTCTTTCATCACAGTGCGCACATCTTTAAAGTCGACGTTGATATAGCCGGGCAGCGTAATGATCTCGGCGATACCTTTGGCAGCCGTGGTCAATATATTATCTGCCTGCGCAAATGCCGAACCTAAGGTTAAGTTACCGAAGATCTGGCGCAGGCGGTCGTTACTGATCACCAGGAAGCTATCCACATACTTCTTCAGTTCTTCCAAACCTTCATCGGCCTGCATCTTACGGCGTTTGCCTTCAAAGCTGAACGGCGTAGTGATGATACCCACGGTAAGGATATCCAATTCGCGGGCTGCTTTAGCAATAATGGGGCTTGCCCCGGTACCTGTACCACCGCCCATACCGGCCGTGATGAACAGCATACGGGTGTTTGAACCCAGCATTTGCTTAATATCATCAATATTTTCGATAGCTGAATTTTTTCCCACTTCGGGGATAGAGCCTGCACCCATCCCTTCGGTTAAACTTGCGCCTAACTGAACCTTGTTTGGTATAGGGCTTAGTTCCAAAGCCTGCGCGTCGGTATTACAGATAATGAAGTCCACCCCTGTTATCCCTTGCTTATACATGTGATTTACCGCGTTCCCGCCGCCACCGCCAACACCAATAACTTTGATGATAGACGATTTTTCTTTTAACATTTCAAACTGCATAATCCTCTTTTTCAGCTATGTATGATCTGATGAATACTTAGTTTTACCTATCGTAATGATAAAACTTTTTCCACACAAGTTTTCCACATTCGTTAATATGTGGAAAATTAAAGTCTTTGTTGAAAAAATAGTTGATTGAGTTAGATTCGGTTGATTGAGTTTAGGATCGTTTGCCTAATCCAACTCAATAAACTGCTCACCTAATCAACTATTCATCTCTATTTCAAAAAGTCCTCATCCTTGATGTCGTCCTTAATGAATTTCTTCCCGGTTTCCAGCAATTTACCGAATAAACCCAGTCGCCTTTCGTCGGCATATTTCGGTTTTTCAGGCTTCATGGATGCCGCCGTTGGAGTTTGCCCCTCCATTTCGTACTCCATCTTCTGGATGCCTTTTATCAGCAAGCCTATACCGGTTGCGAACATCGGGCTTTGCAATTCCTCGTAGGTAGGCTTTGGCAACACCTCGTTCTTGGCCAGGTGCTCGTTAGGGTAACCAATACGGCAATCCAGCCCGGTAACAAACTCCACCAGTTGCGACAGGTGCTTCAATTGCGCGCCGCCACCGGTGATCACAATACCTGCTATCAGCTTCTTCTCGTAGCCTGATGATTTGATCTCGTAGTAAATATGCTCCACGATCTCCTCCATGCGGGCCTGGATTACATAGGCCAGGTTTTTCACCGATATTTCCTTTGGTTCGCGGCCACGCAATCCGGGCACGCAAACAATTTCGTTCTCTTTGTTCTCGTCAGCCAGTGCCGAACCAAAGCGCAGTTTCAACTGCTCGGCGATGTTGCGCATTACCGAACACCCCTCGCGGATATCTTCGGTAACGCTGTTACCGCCAAATGGGATAACCGCTGTATGACGGATGATACCCTCGTGGAAAATGGCCACGTCGGTAGTACCACCACCAATATCCACCAGCACCACACCCGCTTCCTTTTCCTCTTCGCTCAGTACCGATTCTGACGAGGCCAGCGGCTCAAGGATCAGTTCCTGGCTATCCAGGCTGGCCTTGTTAACGCATTTAACGATATTCTTGATAGCGGTTACCTGGCCAGATATGATGTGGAAGTTTGCTTCCAAACGTACGCCGGCCATACCAACAGGGTCTTTAATACCCGGTTCGTTATCCACCGTAAACTCTTGCGGCAGCACATGGATGATCTCCTCGCCCGGCGACATCACCAGGTTGTACATATCCTCTACCAGTTTTTCGATATCCTTACGGCTGATCTCGGTATCCAGCGCGCGGCGGGTAATGAGGCCGCGGTGCTGCAGGCTTTTAATATGCTGCCCGGCTATACCCACGTTCACCACTTTGATCTCCACGTTCGACTGGGTTCCGGCTATATCAACTGCCTGGATAATTCCCTGTACGGTTTTATCTATATTGGAAACCATACCGCGGGTAACCCCTGCCGATTCGGCCTTGCCAATGCCTAATACTTCTATTTTGCCGTTTTTACTGCGACGGCCAACAATAGCGCAAATTTTAGTGGTACCAATATCCAATCCTACCGCAATTGGCGCACTTTTTTCGTGAGTTGAGCTTTTGTCCATATTCCCTTAATTTTTAACTTTATTAGTAGACGTAGTAGTAGTTGTTGCTTTTTTTGTTGTATCCACAGCAGCCTTTAGTAACGAATCGGGCTTTACCGCGTTATTTACCGCCGCTGTATCATGTTTCAGGTTATCGTTTTTAATACCAATAACCTGGTTGGTATATTTTATATTGATGGCCTTATAGGCTACCCAGCCCACCTGCGGGATGGCCTGCTTGTAGAAAGCCAGCAGGTTACGGAACTTCACCTCCAGCGAATCGGCATTGCCCAGCAATATGCGCTGGTTGCCTACGCGCGGTATCAGTTCTATCTCCTGTTTCTCGTTCACATATAGCTGCGCGATCTGCGCCGACCATAAGGAGTCCCTGCGTATAAAATCGGCCGTTTTGAACAAGTTGCGGGCCATAGGCGTCATCAGGGTATCTACCCTATTGGCAAAACCTTCGTCGATATAACCGTTTGCTACCAGCACCTTTGCCGTAAAATTATCCGACAGCGGGATCTTCAAGCCATGCTGATCGACGTAAAAATCGCGGTCGTACCGGTTAACTATGCGCAGCATTGGCTGGCGCTGACTGATCTCGACCATCAGCACCCCGTCCATATCTACATAAACCGTAGCGCTTTCTACAAATGGGTTTTTCCGCAGCTTGTTTTCCAATGCCTGTATGTTGATGTTCGAGATCCGCAGACCTTTCAGCGATGTACCGTTCAGCCCCAGGATATTATCTACCTCCTGCTTATCAATAAAGAACTGGTTGCCGGGGATGATGATCTGCACATCCTTACAAACCGTAGCCGATTTTTTCACCTCGATGAAGCTCATCAGCACCACCAGTCCGCTCAGGCTTACCAGCCAGATAAACCCAAACAAAATATTCCGCCACAACCGTTTATTCTTAAACATGTTCCAGTATATTTTTTAATGAATGGACTAACTGATCGATATCACCTGCACCAACAGTTAAAAGTAGTTCAGGTTTTTCAACACGCACTATATCAAGGCATTCTTGTTTTCCACATTTACGCTTATTCCACATTTTCATGCGGTCGAGTATCAATTCCGAGTTTACGCCTTCGATAGGCAGCTCGCGTGCCGGGTAAATATCCAGCAACAACAGCTCGTCGCTCATATCCAGCACCTCGGCAAAGCCATCCACAAAATCGCGGGTGCGGGTATATAAGTGCGGTTGGAAAACTACTGTCAACTTCTTGTTTGGATACAGCTTTTTTACCGATGATATGGCCGCCCGTAATTCTTCGGGGTGGTGCGCGTAATCATCTATATAAATGTGCGCCTCGTTCTTTACAATATATTCGAACCTGCGCTTTACACCTTTAAAGCTGCCCAGCGCGCTTTTGATAGCATCAGGGGCAACATTAAGCAGCAAAGCGGCTTGTATAGCGGCAGTAGCATTATCTATATTGTGCATACCGGCAATCCCCATTCGGATGTCTTCTATCTGCGTGCCTCCGTTATCGAAATCAAAATAAAAGTCGCCACTCTCAATACGCACATTCTCCGCCATGGCACCGGCTTCCTCATCGCGGGCGTAGGTAATGCCATCGTGCCCAACAGGCAAGCCCTTATGATAGATCAGTGTGCCACCATCCTTTATCTGCGAAGCGAACAACCGGAACGACTCCGTCAGGTGCGAATGGTCGCCGTAGATGTCCAGGTGATCGGCATCCATCGATGTAATAATAGCCACATCCGGGTGCAGGGTCAGGAACGAACGATCGTACTCATCGGCCTCTACCACCATCACATTGTTATCGCCATACAGCACATTGCTTTGGTAATTGGCCGCTATACCACCCAAAAAGGCCGAGCAATCTGTACCCGAATATTTAAGGATATGGGCTATCATGCACGATGTTGTGGTTTTACCATGCGTACCCGCTACGGCTATCGTATACATTCCTTTGCTGATCAAACCCAATACCTGCGAACGCTTAAACAACTCGAAACCCTGCTGCTTAAAGAAATGCAGTATGGCCGAATCTTTAGGCATAGCCGGGGTATAGATGATCAGCGTACCATCGCAGGGTTTATGAAAACTCATGGGGATAAACTCCGCACGGTCTTCGTAAATAATCTGCATGCCCTCGTTTTGCAGGGCCATGGTCAGGTCGGTTGCTGTTTTATCGTAACCACAAACGATACAACCCTTGCGGGCAAAGTAACGTGCAAGGCCACTCATGCCTATGCCGCCTATGCCTGCCAGGTAAACCCGTTGTATGTTGTGCAGTTCCATATTCTTTAGTGAGTAGTTGATTTAGTTGTATTGAGTGAGTAGTTCTAAACTCAATCAACCTAATTCAACCCAATCAACTTAATCCAACTTAATTAACTCAATCAACCTAATTCAACCCAATCAACCAACCTTAAAAAAGGCCCTCCCCTTGGGAGAAAGAGGGCCCCAACTTAATTGTTGATTATATTTGGGTAACTTCCTTTGCTATCACATCATCCGCATTGGGCATAGCCAGCTTGGCGATGTTTTGGCTTAATTTCTTTTGTTTATCCTTATCCTTTAATAATTCAAGCGCCGTATCTACCAGTTTTACTTCGGCATCCCTATCGGCTACAAACACGCAGGCGTTTTCCTGTACCAGGGCCAGCGCGTTCTTGGTTTGGTGGTCTTCGGCCACGTTTGGCGATGGCACCAGTATCACCGGTTTCTTCACTTCGCACAGTTCGGCTATGGTACCGGCCCCTGCCCTGCTGATGATGACATCGGCGGCGGCATAAGCCAAATCCATCCTGTTTAAAAAATTCATTACCCGGATGTTAGGATGATAATCCTCGCCCAGTTTTTCGATGATCCCTTTGTAATAGAACTTGCCTGTTTGCCAGATCAGCTGCACATCGGCTTTAATGATCTCATCCAAATGCGCCATAATACTGTTGTTCAGCGTACGGGCACCCAAACTGCCACCAGTTACCAGTATGGTCTTCTTTTCGGCCGATAACTTCATCAGTTCTATCGCCTGCAAACGCTTGTTGGCAATATCAACCGACTCCTTGCGGATCGGGTTACCGGTTTTGATGATCCTGTCGGCCGGGAAAAATTTATCCATACCATCAAAGGCCACACAGATCTTCTTTGCCTTTTTGCCCAGCATTTTATTGGTGATACCGGCGTAGGAGTTTTGCTCCTGTATCAGGTAAGGTATGCCTTTTAAGCCTGCCGCATACAGCAGCGGACCCGAAGCATAGCCACCCACACCAACAGCGGCATCGGGTTTAAACTCCTTTATAATTTGCAGGGCCTTGCGCACACTGCCGATCAGCTTTACCGGGAACATCACGTTCTTCCACAGCGACTTGCGCTGTATCCCCTGTATATCCAACCCAATAATTTTATAACCCGCGGCCGGAACCTTTTCCATTTCCATACGGCCATTGGCACCCACAAATAAAATCTCGGTAGAGGGGTCAAGTCGCTTCAAAGCATTGGCAATAGCAATGGCCGGGAAGATATGCCCCCCTGTGCCGCCGCCGCTGATAATGATCCTTTTTGCTTTCACCGATCTGTTTTTTATCTTATTAATTTATCCCGTCATGCCGAACTTATTTCGGCACCCCATCATATAGGTTACCTGCATGATGGGTTCCTGAAACAAGTTCAGGATGACACGTTGTTTTTTATCTGCACATTCATTACGCCAACCCAATCTCCCCCACTATCACCTTATTCTTTATCTTCGGCGCGGCTTCCGTTTTTTCCGCGCTCTTTAGTTCCTCGTTCTCGTCAATATGCCTGCTTACCGACAGGATGATCCCGAATGCCACACTGGTAAACAGTATCGACGTACCCCCCATACTCACCAGCGGCAACGGTACACCCGTTACGGGTCCTAAGCCCACCGCGATGGCCATATTGGCAAAGGCCTGTATACACAAGCTAAAACTCAGACCCGCCGCCAGCAGCGCTCCAAAGGCCTTCGGGGCTTTGGTTACTATCTTTACGCAGCGATAGAGCAGGAACAGGTATAAACCCAGTATCGTTACACCGCCTATCAGGCCATACTCTTCTACAATTATGGCGTAGATCTCATCCGAATATGATTCGGGCAGATAATTACGCTCGGTGCTGTTGCCCGGGCCCTTGCCAAAAATGCCGCCTGTGGCGATGGCAATTTTGGCGTGGTCGCCCTGGAACTTCTTCTCTACCGATGCCTTTTCGGGGTGCCTCCAGGTTTCGATACGGGTCATATACAGGTGGCGGCGCGGACCTAACAAGGCCACCATTACCACTAAGCAACCACCCACGGCGCAGGTGATCATAATTTGCTTGATACTTACACGGCCCATAATCAACAACAGGATGCTTACACCAAACAGCATCAGCGCGGTTGACATATTGGCCCACATAATAAGCACAAACACCAAACAAACCGCCCCCATTATTGGCGCGAACGATTCCTTTACATCCCTGATATTCTCCTGCTTGCGCGATAACATGCGCGCCAGGTAGGTAATGAGGGCCAGCTTGGCAAAGTCGGATGTTTGGAACGTAAAGCCCGTACCCGGGATGGCCAACCACCTGCTGGCACCATTCACGTTGTTACCAAACACCAGCGTGATGAGCAGCAGCGGGATGGTGATGATCATAAACACCTTAGAGATCCCGGCATAGTAACGGTAATCTATCTTGTGCGAAATATACATCAGCGCGATACCGGCAAAGATCATCAGCATATGTTTAAACAGTATGGTCTCGGTAGATTTACCTTGCTTATACGCCAGTGTACCAGTTGAACTGTAAACAGCCAGCATAGAAATAATAGACAATAAAATAACGATCAGCCAGATCCAGCGGTCGCCTTTGGTGTTATTGAGTATTTTATTCATATCTGTTCGTTCTTTCTGGTTGATCCCGTCATGCCGAACTTGTTTCGGCATCCCACTGGCAAGGTTACCTGCATGATGGGTTCCTGAAGCAGTTTCAGGATGACGAGCTATTATTTCATTTGCATATCTGCATATCCGCGCATCTGCACATTTATTAAAGTTGCATTACCGCGTTCTTAAACTGCGTGCCCCTGTCTTCGTAATTTTTAAACAGATCAAAGCTGGCGCAGGCCGGCGACAGTAATACGGTATCGCCTTTTTTGGCCATGTGGAACGCTACTTGCGCGGCTTCCTCCGCCGATGAAGTGTTGGCAATCACATCAACCACACTCTCAAAGGCATCATGTATGCGGCTGTTATCAACGCCAAGACATACAATGCCGCGCACCTTTTGCTTCACCAGTTCGGTAAGCATGCTGTAATCGTTTCCTTTATCAACCCCTCCAAGTATCAGCACCACATCGGTGCTCATGCTTTCCAGCGCGAACCATGTTGAATTAACATTGGTTGCCTTTGAATCGTTAATAAACCTGATCCCCGAAATTTTGGCTACAAATTCCATACGGTGCTCTATCGGCTGTATGTCCATCATGCTTTCCCTCACGGTAACATTGCGGATTTCTAACACCTTGGCCGCTAAGCCTGATGCTAATGAATTGTAGACGTTGTGTTTGCCCTGCAGGGCCAGATCTGTGATCGACATTGTAAAATGTTCCTGGTTTATGTTTATGACAATATTGTCGTTTTCGAGATATGCTCCCGGTTCAATTATTTGCTCGATAGAAAATGGCAGCAGCTTAGCCTCAAAATGGCGGCTTTGCATACCTTTTATAGTTTCAGCATCATCGGCACAGTAGATGAAATGATCACCTGCTGTTTGGTTTTGCGCGATCCTGAACTTTGATGCCACATAGTTCTCCATCTTGTACTCATACCTGTCTAAATGGTCAGGTGTAATGTTCAGCAGGATGGCGATGTCGGCCTTAAACTTGTACATGTCGTCCAGCATAAAGCTGCTGATCTCCAGCACGTAGATATCGAACTTTTCGGTAGCCACCTGGTAGGCAAAGCTTTTGCCGATGTTACCCGCCAGCCCTACGTTCAATCCCGCTTTTTTCAGGATATGATAGGTAAGCGTGGTGGTAGTGGTCTTCCCATTCGACCCGGTGATGCATACCATCTTCGCGTTGGTATAGCGCCCGGCAAACTCTATCTCCGATATTACCGGCACTCCTTTTTCACGTAGCTTTTTGATCAGCGGCGCCCTTTCGGGAATACCCGGGCTTTTGATCACTTCAACCGCATTCAGTATATCAGCTTCGGTATGCTGGCCTTCCTCAAAGCGGATGCCCCATTGCTGCAATTGCTGTTTATACTTTGGTGCTATGGCCCCCATGTCCGATACAAAAACATCATACCCCTGCTGCTGGGCCAGGTACGCCGCACCCACACCGCTTTCGCCGGCGCCAAGGATGGCTATGTTTTTGTTATCGTTCATTTCTTTCATCTATTCGTCATGCCGAACTTGTTTCGGCATCTCATTTTCATATCCCAGTATGATGGGTTCCCGAAACAAGCTCGGGATGACATCTTTTTATTTGCACATCTGCATATCTGCACATTAGCGTAGCTTCAACGTTATCACCGTTATAATGGCCAGCATAATGCAAAGGATCCAGAACCTGGTCACGATCTTTGCCTCATGGAAGCCTTTCTTTTGATAATGGTGGTGCAGCGGCGCCATCAGGAAGATCCGGCGGCCTTCGCCGAACTTCTTCTTAGTGTACTTGAACCAGCCCACCTGCATCATTACCGATACATTTTCTACTACAAACACGCCGCACAATACGGGCAGCAATAATTCCTTACGGATCACTACCGCGAAAACGGCGATGATACCACCTATGGCCAAACTGCCGGTATCGCCCATAAATACCTGGGCCGGATACGAGTTGTACCACAGGAACCCTACACAAGCCCCCACAAAAGCACCGGCAAAAATCACCAGCTCGCCCGAGTTAGGGATGTACATGATGTTCAGGTAATCGGATATCACGATGTTACCCGATACGTAGGCCAGTATAGCCAGCGTGATCCCGATAATGGCCGATGTACCCGTCGCCAGGCCATCTATGCCATCGGTAATATTGGCCCCGTTAGATATGAAGGTGATGATGACGATCACGAAGAACAGGAATACGATAAGCGTATACTTCTCGTACCCGTGACCTAAAAACTTCAGTACCTTGCCGTAATCAAACTCGTTGTTTTTATAAAACGGCATGGTGGTTTTGGTCGATTTAATATCCTGCGTGTAGATCGGCTTATCGTTCTTCATGTGAAAATCGACAGGCGCATCATACTTCACCGGTAACTTCACTTCCTGCCTGATCTTGATATCGGTATGGAAATACATGGTATAACCAACGATCAGCGCCAGGCCCACCTGGCCAACTATCTTAAATTTGCCTGCTAAACCCTCCTTATTCTTTTTAAATACCTTAATGTAATCATCCAAAAAACCGATGGCACCCAGCCAAACTGTAGTGACTATCATCAGGATGATATACACATTCTCCAGCTTGGCAAACAGCAACGTGGGCACCAAAATACCCGACAGGATAATTAAACCACCCATGGTGGGAGTACCCGCCTTTTGCATCTGGCCCTCTAAACCCAGGTTACGCACCGTCTCACCTACCTGCTTAAAACGCAGGTAATCAATCAGCCGGCGGCCATACACCGTAGTGATCAACAACGACACGATAACCGCCATAGCCGTACGGAACGTGATGTACTGGAATACCCCCAACCCGGGGATACTGTAATTCTTATTCAGGTAGGTAAACAGGTAATATAGCATCGGCCTTTTTAATGTGCAGATGTGCAGATATGCAGATGTGCAAATGTTTTGATTTGCTTATCTTATATATGTACAAATGCTGGTTCTTTTTAATGTGCAGATGTGCAGGTGTGCAGATGTGCAAATGTTTTGATTTGCTTATTACACAGATGTTCAAATGCTGGTTTTTTTAATTTGCAGATGTGCAGATATGCAGATTTGCAGATGTTTTTACCTGCCTATCACCTATATGTACAAGTGCTTGTTTACTTTTCTCTGTTACTTTTACTTTTTTGTTGATGAAATTATCTTACCTAATATTTTTATAATTGCCTGGATATCATCAAGCATACTTTGCTCGAATGGATAGTTTTTAGCGTGTTTACATATCATTAACCAGTACTCCGTTTCTTCTGCTTCTTTGTAGGCGACCTTGCATTTATGCCTAAAATCGTCTTTGCTTTCCGCACCTTGCGCCTCTTTTACATTTGCCCCTACCGAAGTACCGCTCCTGAAAATTGGTTTGCCATATTGAATTTTCTCCGGGCTTCCAATTCCTCCGTGAACTCTACTATTTTGAGAGAGAACGCAAAGGTCATGTCAACTATCAAATTCGGCCTACCTACCATATTCAGATCAATTCATTCATTTATAATTTTAACATCTCTTCATTTTCTCATCTGCACATTTGCATATCTGCACATCTGCACATTTTCTACTCATTCATGAGCTTAAATTGCTCTTCTAATTCTTCTCTATCGTCAAAGTGGTTCCTAACCCCTTTGATCTCCTGATACTTCTCGTGCCCTTTGCCAGCCACCAAGATAATATCCCCCAGTTTAGCCAAATGACAAGCTGTCTTAATCGCTTCCCTCCGATCTACTATACTGATCGTTTTCTTTTTATTGGCACCGGTAACGCCGGCTTCCATCTCTTTAATGATCTCGGCCGGATCTTCCGAACGTGGGTTATCCGATGTAAGGATCACCTTATCGCTCCACTCGCAGGCCATGGCGGCCATTACGGGGCGCTTGGCACGGTCGCGATCGCCGCCGCAGCCAATGATGGTGATCACCTGTTCGGTACCTTTGCGCAGATCGTGGATGGTGGTCAGCACATTTTGCACGGCATCCGGCGTGTGGGCATAATCCACAATACCGATCACCTTGTTTGGTGATACCAGCGCGTCGAAACGGCCTTCGGCTCCGCTTAATCGGCTTAGACTAACCAATACGGCGGCTTTATCCTGATCCAGCAACATTGCAGCGCCATAAACGGCCAGCAGGTTGTAGGCGTTGAAGTTGCCCACCAGCTTAAACCAAACCTCCTCGCCATCTATATTCAGCAACAGGCCGTTAAAGCCGTTCTCTAATATCTTTACCTTAAAATCGGCCATGTTCTTCAGGCCGTAGGTTTTTTTGTGCGCTTTGGTATTTTGCAGCATCACGTTACCGTTCTTGTCGTCAACGTTAGTGAGCGCAAAGGCCGTTTTTGGCAGGGTATCAAAAAATGTCTTCTTCGCTTTTAAATAAGCATCGAAGGTTTTATGATAGTCCAGATGGTCGTGCGTCAGGTTAGAGAAGATGCCGCCCGAAAAGGCCAATCCCTCTATCCTATGCTGCGCCACCGCGTGCGAGCTTACTTCCATAAAGCAGTAATCGCACCCTTGCGCCACCATATCGGCCAGCAGCGCGTTCAGCGCTACAGGATCTGGTGTAGTATGTGTAGCCGGGACCACCTTGCCATTCACCTGGTTCTCTACGGTTGATAACAGGCCGCATTTATAACCCAGGTCGCGGAACAGTTTATATAACAGCGTAGCGATGGTGGTTTTTCCGTTGGTGCCTGTTACTCCAACCAACTTTAGCTGATCCGACGGGTTGCCGTAAAAATTGGCGGCCACAATGCCTAATGCCACAGCCGAATTGGCTACCATCAGGAAGTCGGCACCATCGGCTGTATGACCGGGAAGCTCCTCGCAGATCACAGCCACAGCGCCATCCTTTACAGCTTGCTCAATATAATCGTGCCCATCAACAGCGGTACCTTTAACGGCAACAAACAGGCAACCCGGCACCACCTTGCGCGAATCGAACACGATGGCGGTTATCTCTACATCGGCACTCCCCTGCAGTTCGGTAAATGGCAAACCCTCCAGTAAATCGCTTAAATACTTCATTGCAATACTATTGATATGGTTGATCCCTTAGGCATTACGCTGCCAACCGCTGCCGATTGATTTTGCACTACGCCACTGCCCCTTGCATTTACTTTATAACCGGCGTTGCCAAGCGCATACATGGCATCGCTCAGGCCCATGCCGGTAACATTCGGCACAGTTCCCTTTTTATATTTAGCTTCTTCAAACACAATACCCGCGCTGGTATCGGCGCTGCTGCCCGGGTTATTCGACGCATATAGCGGCTTCACACCCAGCTTGTTGTATACCTGTTTCAGCGCCTTGTAATCGCCATCCTTAAATTTTGGCGGCTGTGTATTGCCTACCAAATGCTGCTCAGGCGGGCGGTTCATCGCTATATCGTGCGCGTAAACCCGGTCGGCAATCCTCCTGAATACCGGGCCCGATACCCAGGCCGCCAAATGCGAACCGTTGTAGTGTGGATTACTGATCACTACGATCATCGAATACTTCGGCTTATCTGCCGGGAAATACCCGCAGAATGATGTTTGGTGCGAGTTCTTTTCACCGTAACCCAATTTGCCGTTAGCTATCTGCGCCGTACCGGTTTTACCGGCTACTGTGTACAATTTATTTTTGATGACCAGTTTGCCTGTACCTTCTTCAACCACGCCTTCCAGCAGGCCTTTTACCTTGGCTAATGCCTCGGGCGAGCACACCTGCGGGTTAATTACCCGTGCCTGGAAACGCTCTACCGTGTTACCCATGCGGCGGATCTCTTTCACAAAAATTGGCGAGATCATTTTGCCATTATTGGCCACCGAGTTATAAAACGTCAACATTTGCAGCGGCGACAGCGTCGACTCGTAACCATAAGCTATCTGGGCCAAACTTTGCAGGTTATTCCACAATTTCGATTTCGGGTTTTTGATGATCGGCCTGCCCTCGCCCGGGATCTGTAAGCCATTACGCTCGTTCAAGTGCCAGGCATACAACTTATCGGTAAATGCCGATGGGTTGCTGCCATAAGCCGCGGTCACCAGCTTCACCGCACCAATGTTTGATGATTTTTCGAACGCGCGGCGCGCGCTCACCAATCCACCTTCGTCTTCGGCATCCCTTACGGTTAGCGCCACCTTGCCATTACGCGGATTGATGATCTGGTACGGACCGCCGTGCATAATATCAACCATTTTGCCGGTATCCAGCTTGTTATCATCAATCATAGCCATGTACGATGCCAGCTTGAATGTAGACCCCGGCTCGGCCTCATAATTAATGGCGTAGTTTAACCTCTCCTGGTAATCGCCCTCTTTGGTGCGGGTATAGTTGGCAATAGCCCTTACCTCTCCGGTGGCTACCTCCATCAGCACCACGGTACCAAAATCGGCCTGAACGCTATCCAATTGGTGCTTCAGTACCTTTTGCGCCACATCCTGGAAGTTTACGTCGATGGTCGACATGATATCGGCGCCATCCTTGGCGGTTACCTCATCCTCATCGTTCACGGGCGCCCAAACGCCGCCGGCCATGCGCTGCATCAGTCGCTTGCCGTTCTCGCCGTTGATGTAATCCTTATAAGCGCCCTCAAGGCCCACCACATTCTTTACGTTCTCGTTATTATAACCAATGGTGCGCAGCGCCAGTGTTTTAAAGGGGAATATGCGCTTATTCTTCTGCACAACGATCAACCCGCCCTTGTACTTGCCCAGGTTAAACACCGGGAACTTGCGGATATCCTTCAGTTGCTGGTAGCTTACCTTACGACGCACCAACTGGTAACGCAAACTATCCTTACGGGCACTGCGGAAAATGCGCGAGTACTCCTGCGCGGTATGATCGCCAAAGTACGATGCCATCTTTTCAGCCAGCGAATCGATGCGCTTATTGAACAGCGCCTCGGTTTCGATGCCGGCAGCCAGCATGTCCATGTGCAACTCGTACTCGGGTACCGAGGTAGCCAACAGGCTGCCATCCAGCGCCAGGATATTGCCGCGCGATGCCTCTACGTTTACATATTTGGTAGAAAGGCTATCGGCCATTGACTGCCATTTTTTACCCTGGATAAACTGCACGCGGCACAACTGCACTACTACAGCACCTGCAAAAAGTACGATCAGCCCAAAGGCTATGTAAACACGCAGCAGTATGTTTGCCCTGATATTCATTGCGCATCCTCCTTTACTACAATTTTTTGCGGCGGCGACACCGGCTCCTTCAGCCCCAGCGTATCGGCAAGTTTGGTTACCTCGTTCAGGGTGCTTTTAAAGGCCAGGTCGGCTTTGGTTGTTTTATAGTCCCAGCTTAATTCCTTAACTTCCTTACTTAATTTATCTATCTCGCGGATATTGTTTTCGGCCATGTGCATGTTGCCGATATAGATCATTCCCAGTGCCGCCAAAAACAAAATAAAGGGCAGCGCGCCGGTAGCGGTCTCGGTAGAGATCACCCCCTTGCTCAGGAACGTGGTAAACCAGTTCTCGGGGATGCCCGTCTTTGGGGCCTCCTCTGCGATGGCTTCCTGCTCTGCCTGCTCTTCTTCTATTTCTGTACGAAAACGGTTGCTCATTTTTTTACAGCTATCCTTAATTTGGCACTGCGTGCCCGGTTATTTAATTGTATCTCCTCATCGTTGGCTACTATCGCGCCGCGACTAACCGCATCAAAGGGCTTTTGGTCGTTACCATAAAAGTCCTTTTCCACCTCGCCACTAAATTTGCCCTTGGCAATGAAGTTCTTTACCAGCCTGTCCTCCAGCGAGTGGTAACTCATCACCACCAGTCTGCCGCCCGGCACCAGCACCTCTGCCGATTGGGTCAGAAAATCCTTCAGCGCTTCCAGCTCCTGGTTAACCTCTATCCGCAGCGCCTGGAACACCTGCGCCAAATATTTATTCTCCTTACCACGGGGGATCAGGTTTTGGATGGCGCTCTTCAGATCGGCCACGGTATTTATCGGCGCGTTCAACCTTGCGGTTACGATTGTTTTAGCCAGTGTTTTTGAGTTTTGGATCTCGCCGTACATACCGAAGATGCGGTGCAGATCGGCCTCGGCATACGTATTCACAATATCTTTAGCGCTTAACTCAGCCGACTGGTTCATGCGCATATCCAGCTCAGCATCAAAGCGAATGGAAAAGCCTCGCTCGGCCTGATCGAATTGAAACGACGATACACCCAAATCGGCCAGTATGCCATCCACCGGAACAGCATTATGCAGGCGGCAAAAATTCTTCAGGTAACGGAAGTTTTGGTCGATAAACGTAAAGCGGTCGTCGGCTATCTTGTTCCGCTGCGCGTCGGCATCCTGATCAAAGGCCAGCAAACGGCCATCAGCACCCAGGTGCTTCATGATCTCGCGCGAGTGGCCGCCACCACCAAAGGTTACATCTACATAAGTGCCGTTTGACTTAATGTTCAGCGCCTCGATGCATTCCTGCAGCATTACGGGTACATGGTAGTTACTCATCACCCCTCCTTGCTTTATTACCCATTACACGTTCGGCCAGCGCGGCAAAGTCGGCAGGCTCATTAGCCAGCATGGCTTCGTGCGCGCTCTTCTCCCACACTTCTATCTTATTGATCTGGCAGCTTAGGATAATTTCGTTGGCCGATTGCGGGTCGATACCGGCATGATCGCACAAAATTTTGGGCAACAATACACGGCCGGCACCATCAGGCTCTATCATGGTAGCGCCGCGGGTAAAATGCCTGATGAACTGCTGGTTCTCGCGTTCGTACTGATTAAGCTTCAGTAGTTCGGCAATTACGCCATCCCATTCTATCTTGGTATAAATGAGCAGGTTCTTGTCAAAACCGCGCGCGATCATGAGCGGCTCCTTCCCTTCGCCGGGAAGCTGCTGCTTAAGCGCGGATGGCAATGTCAATCTTGATTTGACATCCAGCTTACATGAATAATCGCCGAAAAAGTATGACATGGGCACAACTATACCATTAATGGTAATGTAAAAGTAAAACAGTTTGCTCCACTTTCAACCACTTTCACCCACAAAAAGTTTTCAACAATAAAAAAATGGGAAAATCACCCACATTTTGATACTGAAACAGGTTAGTTGCTTATCGTCATTCTTTTGTTTTGAGTAGTATTTTGTTTGATATGCGCTAAAGGTAGTGTTTATCAGATAGATAATGCTAATATTTTTTGCAATTTTGTTTTTTGGTGCCCCACTTTGCCCCACCGGGCGGATATATCTATAAATTTTAAGAATGGAAGAGAAAAGTGATTATTGGAAAAATTCTAACAACGGCCAAAAAACCTATAGTCTTTTAGGTTACAGGTTTTCATGTTAGCTATGCTGTTAGCTGCGACCAACAAAAAGCCCCGCGGTAAATTACCGCAGGGCTTCCATATTAACTTATATATATAAGGACGGAGACTGATTACAGAATAGCCAGCTCCTGGTTGCTTTTAACTTCGGTTACAAAGCCGTTTACTTTTTTGGTAAGGCTGCCGGCAACAAAGTTGGTGCTGTTTACGGTTGATGCCTGGTTTACCTGCATATCACAGTTTTCAACTTTACCAACCAGGTCGGCTTTAGCGCGGTTGTTAATATTGATGCTGGCATTAACGGTTTGGATATCTAACTGAGCGGTTGCGGTATCGAACAGGTTAACGGTCAGATCTAACGACGAGAAGTTTTTACCGGTTTTGATGTAGGCGTTATCGTACAGCGTGATGGCGCTCAGGTCATCGGCAGTTACATAAACTACTAAAGCTTCTTTGCTGAAAGACGAGATACGCAGGGTACCGTTTTGGTTTTGCACCAGGGCGCTTTCGCCATAATAGTTATTGTAAGCTTTAACGCTATTGGCCGGGCCGTTGGTTAAATACACCTCAACATTACCGCGAACTTCAATTTTGTTAAAGTTTTTGGCTTCGTTTATTACCGTAACGGTCTTATCTTTTTTATCGGCTGCAAAAGCAGTATTTGATATGGTTGCTATAGCTAGCAGGGTTGCGAGAGTTATGATTGAAGTTTTCATGATATATTTATTTATTTGATTGTCAATTAATTATATAGTTTTTAAATCTTAATTACATCTATAAGACGATGTATTTTTAAAAACGTTACAGATTATTTAATTTTTTTTATTATATTAAAAAATCCCCTGATTTTGCGGCTGCAAAGGTATGATTATTTATATCAGAAAAAATGTCATAAAATTGTCATAAACAATACTTTTTTCATCTTATCAATATTATGCATGCATTATATATTTTTATTAAAAAATTTCATCACTAAAGCACCTTAAATTGAAAATAATGCAAGGTTTGGGAAATGCAACTTATTGTAAAAAATACACTATTAATTCCATAGGCAATGATGCTTTTTGCATCGCATATCAAAGGCCATATAGTTTAAGAGGTGCAAATACCGGCTGCCAGCCGCACGAGATCAAACCCCGTCTAGCTCTCAAGGCAAATCGCAACAACACCTCAATAAATTTGCAACGATTATGATAGGATGCACAAAGCTTTTGGCGATATACTTATCAATCGCTAATTTGCTTCGTTAACCAATCGTATGAAAAAAACTTTACTCATAACGGCGCTTGCTTTATCGGCATGCAGCACATTAGCGCAAAAGAATAATGCCATAGATGCTTATTATCCCCTGCTGCGCGGTACATTTATTGAAGCCAATGCTTATAAAACTACAAGCTTTGTAGAAAGCCGCTGGCGCGTACCCGGCAATTCGGGCTTTACCCAAAGCATTTACGAGGTAGAAAAAACACTGCAAAAGGCCGGCTTTAAAAAAGAAGTAAAAGGCGAGGCCGACGGCCCGCTGACCTACCGTATAGAAAGCCGCGATATGCGCGGCCCAACCTGGGAGCCGGTAAATGCCGTGGTAAGCATAGTTGGCGAATCGCAACCATTATTAAGCTTTGCCACCAATCGCAACATGATCGCCATGTACTCTGGCAGTACCCCTGCGGGCGGCATCACTGCCGAAGTAGTGATGATGGATCGTGTCAAACTAAATGCAGCGACACCTGAAAGCTTAAAAGATAAGATCGTTTTCAGTGAAAGTTCGGTCGGTTCGGTTTACCAGGGCGCGGTTACCAAAGGCGCGTTAGGCGCTATGGGCTACAGTATGCCGGCCTATACGCAGCCCGACAAGAATGTAAACTCGATACAGTTTACCCGTATCAGCAACCAGGACTCCACCAGCCAGAAGTTTGGCATCGTGATGTCATACGCAGCCAAAGAGAGATTAAAAGCCGCCCTGCATAAAGGCCCGGTAAAATTACATGTAGAGGTAACCTGCAAAATTTATAAAGCAAAGGAACTAACTATAGTTGCTAATGCCCGCGGCACTGCTAAACCCGATGAACGCTTTGTATTTAGCGCGCATGTGCAGGAACCGGGCGCTAATGATAACGCCACCGGCGTAGGCACCCTGGCCGAAATGGCGCGTGTAACCGCCCAACTTATCAATGCTAAAAAGTTTGAACCCAAGCGTACCATTACTTTTTTATGGGGCGATGAGATCAACTCTACTGCCCGCTACATCCGCGAAGACAGCGTGCGCGCCAAAGGTATTAAATGGGGCCTGAGCCTGGATATGGTTGGCGAAGATGTAAGCAAAACCGGCGGTACTTTCCTGATCGAAAAAATGCCCGATCCATCGGCCATCTGGACGCGCGGCGAGGAAAAGCATACCGAATGGGGCGGTCGCCCGCTAAAGGAATCGGACATGTTTCCGCATTATTTTAACGATGTGCTGCTGAACCGCTGCAAGCAGCAGGCAGCAAATAACGGCTGGGTGGTAAAAACCAACCCATTTGAGGGCGGCAGCGATCATACACCCTTCCTGCAAGCTAAAATACCCGGCCTGCTAATGTGGCATTTTACCGATGTATATTACCATACAGATGCCGACCGCCTGAACATGGTATCGGCACAGGAAATGAAGAATGTTGGCGTAAGCGCGCTGGCTACGGCCTACACGCTGGCGTCGGCTAACGAGGCCACTACATCAACCCTGATCGCTGAACTGCAAAAGAACGCCACCGACCGCCTGCAGGTAGAGTATCAACTAAGTGCAGCCGCGGTGAAAAACGGCACCCCGGCAGCTGATGAAAAGCACAAACTGGATGTATGGACCAAGTGGTATACCGATGCCATTGGCAAGATGACCGACATAAATGTTGGCGGGGCTACTGCTTCGGTAAACGATAAGATCGCATCGGCACAAAAGGCGGTGAACGATCTGAATGCTAAACTGGATGCGGATTTGAAGTAAGATTCACAGGCATTAATTGTCAATAAAAACGTCATCCTTTGCTACGCTCCAGGATGACGTTTTTATAATATCAGGCCTTTACTTACCTGCCACCAGTAAATGATCTATCCCGTGGATAACGCCGTGCGCATCAGGCATATCAAAGGCCAGAAAGTGTACCTGGTCGCCGTTGGCATCTGTGATCAGCAATTTGTTATCCGGCGTACGCGATAATTTCAGGGTTTGCCCCAACAGGTTGGTCAGCGTTGTTTTGCCTTTTCCCAGTGTCAGCTTCTTAATGATCTCGTTAGTGGTAAATTTACCTTTAACAATATGGGCCTTCAGCAAGGCAGTCAACTTTGCAGGGTCGGCCGCTATACTATCCAGCTTATCACCCGGCATCTCGCGGAACGTGGTGTTATCAGGCGCAAACATGGTGAAGCTGCCCAGCGCGTTTAGCGTGGCATCCATATTGGCCTGGCGCACCAGGGTGGCAAATTTGTAAAAGTCCGAATCGTCTTTAATTCCCTTCAGGGCCGTGCTTTGCGCATAAGTTTTAGATAAGCCTACTGCAACGGTGGCTAACACTAACAGAAAAAATACCTTTTTCATAGGGGCTGTTGAATTTATAATGTGATATTGACAAATATTGAAAATTATCGTTTCAAACTAAAGTTTCACACACATCTGTTACAAACATTAGCTTTAGCGGTTAGTGTTAAACGTAATACCTGCTGCCGTCGGTTTTGATCTTGCCCGCGTCAAGCAGTTGGCGCAGGGTATCTATCTTTTCCTTATCGGTACCGGTATGTATAGATGATACCAGGTCGTCCAGCTTTTGGGGAGCGTTGCTGAGCAGTTGCAGCATTTCGGTAATGATATCGTCGGTAATGGTGGCCGCGTTGTTTTGGCGGCGTTCGGCAAGGCAAACATCGCAAATGCCGCATTTGTCCGAATCGCTTTCATCAAAATAAGCTAACAGCATTTGGCTGCGGCAGCGTTTATGCTCGGCGTAGGCAAATACGGCTTCCAGCTTGCGGCGGGCTACAGCTTTGCGCTCTTCTATATATTGGGTATTGATGGTTACGTTGTCAGGGATTTGCCGGGCACGGATCCAGGTTACCTGCGGCCTATCGGTTTGAGGCAGGTAATTAAGGATACCAAACTGTTGTAGCTGGTTTAGCCCGTCTATCACCTGCTGCACATTCATATGGGTGCGCTTAGCAATGTCGAATTCGCGAATGCGCACATAATTATCAAAGGCGCCGGCGTACGATCGGAGCAGCGTTTTAATAAAGGCATCCCAACCCGGGTTTTGGATCTGGAAGTTGTACAGTTCTTCATTCCTCACCTCAAACCTGAAGCGCGATGGCAAGAACACACTTTCGTTAAAAGCCAGGTATTCGTCCTTTTCTAAAAACTTCAGGGCGTTGAGTGTTTTAATGGGTTCCAGCTTAAAACGTGAGCAAAACTCGCCAAGGTCAAGTTCGAGACTTAGGCCCTCGCCCGCGCCGTAGGCTATCTGGTAATAATTGGCCAAATAATGATAGGTAACCTTGATCTCATCTGCCGATGGAAAGGCCGAAATAAATTTGCGCTCCTGTTTTGCCCTGTCGGCCGGACCGTAGAGCAATACCGCATACGCCTTTTGTTCATCCCGGCCCGCGCGGCCCGCTTCCTGATAATATGCCTCTAAACTTTCGGGGATCTCCAGGTGGATCACAAAGCGCACATCGGGTTTATCTATCCCCATCCCAAAAGCGTTTGTAGCCACAATAATGGGCACTTTCCCCGTTTTCCACGCAGCCTGCTTTACCGAGCGCTGATCGGACGGCAAGCCCGCGTGGTAATAATCGGCCCGGAAACCGTGTTGGGTAAGATATTTGGCAATCTCGAAGGTTTCCTTACGGTTACGCACGTATACAATGCCGCTGCCTTTAACGCCGCGGATCACGTCCATCATTTTACGCAGCTTGTCCTCATGCGCCTGCACTACATAAGCCAGGTTCTTACGCTCGAAGCTCTTTTGGAAAACGTTGGGCTTAGCAAATTGCAGCTTCTCCTGTATATCTATCTTTACCTCGGCGGTGGCGGTAGCGGTTAAAGCCAGCACCGGCACTTTGGGATGCAGTTTACGCAGATCGGCGATGTGCAGGTAGGGCGGACGGAAATCATAACCCCACTGCGATATACAATGCGCCTCGTCGATAGCGAACAGATTGACGTTCATGTATTTTATCCGCTCGCGCACCAGGTCGCTCAGCAGGCGCTCGGGCGAGAGGTACAGAAATTTCACCGGGCCGTAAATGCAGTTATCCAGCAAGATATCCACCTCACGGCGGCTCATGCCCGAAACAATGGCGATGGCGTTGATGCCTTTGGCCCGCAGGTTCTCTACCTGGTCCTTCATCAGCGCGATGAGCGGCGATACTACAATACAGATCCCATCCTTAGCCAAAGCCGGCACCTGGAAGCAAACCGATTTCCCCCCGCCGGTAGGCAGCAGGGCCAATGTATCATACCCCAACAATACCGATTGAATGATCTCCTCCTGCAGAGGCCGAAAGGAATCGTGGTTCCAATATTGTTTAAGGATTTCCTGGATGGTCATTTCGCTGCGCTGTCATTGGTCATTGGCTTCGCTGTCATTAGAGCGTTTGCACCGTTGCGAAAATACATATCTGATTTTAAAGTAGAAGATTACCGGCCACCGTTTGGAAAGCAATGACTACCCATGCCCTCGCCGCCATTTTCAAGCACTAAGTGGCTGTTCACATATACATAAGTGCAGCTATCATTATAATGCTTTTTCAGGCTATCAGGAATGGGGGTGTTGAACACATTAAAAATATAAGTATCCGAACCATGGCGCTGGAACCGTACCTGTGCCGGTTCGCCGTTTTTAATGCCGATGCAGTTGGCGGCATCGAGCTTTTGTTTTAGCGTCCCCAGTTTGTCGCGCGTCCAGCCGAGGATTTGCAGGGCTTCGTCAACTCTTTTCGAATCGATATCAAGATTATGCGCCGAGAATTTATCGGTTTGGACCGAATCGCCTTTGCCGGGATGGATCTCAAGGATGGTGATCTTATTATCGCCCTTAAACTCTACTTCAACGATCTTGTTTGCCGGGACTATGGAGTTAAAATACCGTTTGGCTGAATTGATCTCGCCGTGCTTGCTATCATACTGATAGGCCAGATCGTAGGTGCTATATTCTTTATCAAAAAAGCCGAAATCGTAACCCAGCATCACCACATTATATACCACTGTTAATATATATAGCAGCAGGAGACTGCCTATAATGATAAAGATGGTTTTTCTGATTTTTCTACCGTCGGCCATTTTATTTTACAAGGTTTAAAATGATGGTATAAAAATAAGGTTTGAAATGCTTGGATGTATCAATGTTTCTTAAAAAATACGCCGCGGCAAGCGTTCACACTTGACGCAATATCCTGATTGAGCGTCTACGCTCCCGATAAATTAAGCGTGGACGCTTAATCAGGAATAAGTTCAATCGCTGACGCTTGAACTGGCGATTGTATTTTTAACTGTCATCAACACTTCAAAAAATCCCCATTCATAAAGCGACACTAAACCAGTCTATCCGCCATAAAATAGAAAATGCCTAACTTCGCGGCATGAATAAGTTCTGCCTGTTAATTTCGTTCATAGCTTTAGCTGTATCTGCGCAAGCCCAAAATAAATGGAATATCGAAACACCTCCCGGGCCATCTAAAAAGGTTTCGTTTAACCTTACCGAGGGTACCTGGATGAATCTGGATGTTAGTCCCGATGGGCAAACCATCGTGTTCGATCTGCTGGGCGATATCTACAGCATCCCGGTAAAAGGTGGTAAAGCCACATTGCTGGCCGGCGGCCGCGCTTACGAGGTGCAGCCGCGTTTTAGTCCCGATGGTAAGCAGATCAGCTATACCAGCGATAAGGAGGGTGGCGATAATATCTGGGTGATGAACGCTGACGGCAGTGGCAAGCATTCTATTACTAAGGAAACATTCCGGTTGTTGAATAATGCGTCATGGTCGCCGGATGGGCAATATTTGGTAGCTCGCAAGCACTTTACCGCCAGCCGCTCATTAGGTGCCGGCGAAATGTGGCTGTATAACAAAAACGGTGGCGAAGGTATTCAGCTAACCAAAAAGAAAAACGACCAGCAGGACGCGGGCGAACCCGTAATATCGCCTGATAATAAATATGTGTACTGGAGCGAGGACGTAACACCCGGCCCCAACTTTCAATATAATAAAGACCCTAATCAGGGCATTTACGCCATTAAACGATTAGACCGCACTACGGGTAATATCGAAACCATTGCCGGCGGCCCGGGCGGCGCCTGCCGACCGCAATTATCGCCCGATGGTAAGCTGATGGCATTTGTAAAACGGATCCGGCTAAAATCGGTGCTGTATCTGCAAAACCTGGCCACGGGCGAGGAATGGCCGGTGTATGATGACCTGTCGCACGATCAGCAGGAGACCTGGGCCATATTTGGCGTATATCCTAACTTCGATTGGACACCTGATAGCAAGAACCTGATCTTCTATGCAAAAGGAAAGATCTGGCAACTGGATGTGCAGGGCCTGAATGTAACGAATATCCCTTTCGAGGTAACATCAACACAAACTATTACTGATGCGCTGCACTTTCAGCAAAAGGTTTTTCAGGATGAGTTTACGGCGAAGATGATCCGCCAAACCACTACCTCGCCCGATGGAAAGATGATTGCCTTTAACGCTGCCGGGTTTATCTACACCAAGCAACTGCCCAACGGCAAGCCCGAGCGCATTACCACTACTAACGACTTTGAATTTGAACCCGAATTTAGCCCCGATGGCAAATCGCTGGTATATGTAAACTGGAACGACGAGCTGAAGGGATCCATCAATATGATAGACCTAGCCAGCAAGTTGGTTACCCGTCTGACGGTGGAGAAGGGCTTTTACTACTCGCCCAAGTTTTCGAATAAGGGCGATAAGATCATCTACCGCAAAGGCGAGGGTAATGAGCAGTTGGGCTACGCATTCGGTAAAAACCCGGGCATTTATATCCTGCCTTTAACAGCTTCGCCTGTATCCCTTACACCAATTTCGGCATTGCCGGGCGCAACTCAACCATTAGTTGGTGGCACCCCCCAACTGGTGATTGATAACGGCATCCGGCCGCAGTTCACGGCCGACGACAGCCATATTTACTACCAAAGCAATGAGGGTGATAAAAAAGCATACAAGATAATGGACCTGAGCGGCGCCAACCAGCGTACGCTGTACACATCGCAATATGCCACACAATTTGCACCAAGTCCGGATGGTAAGTGGATGGCCTTTACTGAGTTGTTTAACTGCTATATTACGCCGATGGTGAATACTGGCGGCGCGCAAAATCTATCGGCTACTAACAAGGCTATCCCACTAAGCAAACTGACCCGGGATGCCGGCACTTACCTGCATTGGAGCAAGGACAGCCAAAAGCTGATGTGGACCTTAGGCCCTAAATACTTTACCCGCGATATCCGCAACGCGTTCCCATTTGTGGAAGGAGGCGCAGACAAAACCCCGCCGGTGGATACCGTTGGGACAGATATTGGCCTGAAGTTACAAACTGATGTGCCTGATGGTAAGATCGCCTTTACCAATGCCCGCATCATTACCATGAAGGGCGATGAGGTGATTGAAAAGGGCACTATCCTGATCGATCATAATAAAATTGCCGCTGTGGGTAAAACTGTTGAGATCCCTGCCGATGCTAAAGTGATTGACGTGGCCGGTAAAACCATGATGCCGGGTATTGTTGACGTGCACGCGCACCTGCATACCAGCCCTGACGGGGTTTCGCCGCAGCAGGACTGGAGTTATTACGCCAACCTGGCCTACGGAGTTACCACTGCGCACGATCCATCAAGCAATACCGAAATGGTGTTTAGCCAAAGCGAAATGCTAAAGGCCGGCCGTATGGTTGGTCCGCGGGTATACTCTACCGGCAGTATTTTGTACGGTGCCGATGGCGATTTTAAAGTGGTGATCAACAGTATGGATGACGCCCGCAGCGCGCTGCGTCGAATGAAAGCTGTGGGCGCGTTCTCAGTAAAAAGCTATAACCAGCCACGCCGCGAGCAACGCCAGCAGATCATAGAGGCCGCCCGCGAGTTGCAAATGGAGGTGGTGCCCGAGGGTGGCTCTACCTTCTTTACCAATATGAATATGATACTGGATGGCCATACCGGCATTGAACATAACATCCCCGTTTGGCCGGTTTATAAGGATGTGATCGGCTTGTGGAATAACAGCAAGAGCGGCTATACCCCTACCCTAATTGTTAGCTACGGTACCCAGTTTGGCGAGAACTACTGGTACGACCGCACCAATGTTTGGAAGAACGACCACCTGCAAAACTTTTTCCCGACCGGGATATTGGATGCCCGCTCACGCCGTCGTACCACGTCGGAATATGGCGATTATGGCCACATCGAGGTATCTAAATACGTAAAGCAAATTGCCGATGGCGGCACCAAGGTAAACCTGGGCGCGCACGGACAAATCCAGGGTATGGGCGCGCATTGGGAACTATGGATGCTGGCACAAGGCGGCATGACGCCGTTACAGGCCATCCGTTGCGCTACCATTAACGGCGCGGGATATCTCGGTATGGATAAAGAGATCGGATCGCTGGAGGTAGGTAAACTGGCCGACCTGGTGATCATGAACGAAAACCCGCTTGACGATATCCGCAACAGCGAAAAAATAAAATATGTAATGGTGAATGGCCGCCTGTACGATGCCGACAGTATGAACGAGATAGGCAACCACGAAAAACCGCGCCTGCACTTCTGGTGGCAAATGAGCCACGGCGATATGTCGGCACTGCCGGTAAACAACAGCGAAACCTGGCAATATACGGTGCAGGAGGGGGATGCTAATTAGGGGTTAGAGATTAGTTAGTCAAATTGTCATTGCTGTAAGGGTTACGTAATTCGGCAATCTCATAGGCAGGTCCTTGTTGCTTGTCTGCTGAGATTATTAATGTGTTAACTATTTTTCAAGGCATTAATGAGCTCCCGCCGGTCGGTTGTCCGCGCTATCGCTCACAATGACAAGCTTTTATTTGTCATCAATAAAACAGAACCCCGAAGACCGTAATCCCCGGGGCTGTTAAGATAAAAGCACGTCCTGATCGCTAACGGTGCCTTATCTTAATTTCTATTATCCAAATAAAATTTCTTCAGCGGGTCTCGCTTAAGCCCTTTTAACCCTTCCACCACGCAGGCGGCGTTGAATTTGGCACCCGCTTCAATAGTGTGGGTATGGTCCTTAGGTGTGAAGTATTCGGCCATTACCTTGTCCCGCCCCAATTCATCATAATGGTCGGCTATGATCTTGTTTAGGTCTATCACATCCACCTTTTCCTGCGCGGCTACCTGCTTGTCCCATTCTACGTACTCGGCGGCTACACGGTCAACCTTGCCATCCTTCCACATGTTGCGGGGTACCAGGGTTAGGATGATGGGAGTACCGCCCTTAGCCCGTGTTTCGCGGATGTACTTACGCAGGTTCCAGCCGAAGGTGTGCACCATCTCGGTTTGTTTGGTGCGTGGGTTGGTTACTTCGGCGCTATCTTCGCCAATGCCACGCAAAGTTGACGGGCTATTATCATTATGACCGAACTGGATGAGCACCACATCGCCGGGTTTAATATAGGGTTCCACTTTGCTCCAGAAGCCGCCGGTCCAGAAGCTGCGGCTGCTGGTGCCGCCAAAAGCCTTGTTTTGTACCGATACCTTAGTGGTATCAAACAGGTTTTGGATGAAGCTGCCCCAACCCCACAGGCCACCATCGCCACGACCATAAGTACCGTTGCGCACGGTAGAATCGCCGATGAGCCAAAGCGTAGGCTTTTCCTTTGGTTTAAGGATAATAAATGATGACAGTACAGCAACGGCCGCCACCAGCAGTAGTTTGTATTTGTGCATAGTAAAAGGTTATAACCGGGTTCAGAAATAAATATAGGCAGCGGCTTTTACATTGGCATCCTGTAGTGTAGGGGTGGGGCGGTGTGCTTATATATTTAAATTGCAAATAAGAATACAAATATACGGAACTGCCTAAGCTAAGTAATAGGATAAGGAGCGGCGGCCGCGTTAGATAGTAACGGAAAGCCCACAGCCCCGCGGGGGGATTTGTGTGTAAGGGCCGGGCGAGGACTTGTAGTGAATAGCCCGGGCCGAAGGCAACGCCATGAAATTGTCTGAACCGCTGATTGGCTGCTGATTTAAAGTGATTTTGATCGCGCTGATTCGCAGTTTGATAAAACGCGGAACAAAAATTCCCGGAGGCTTTTCGAAGCCTCCGGGGAAATAATGAATTTATTACCTGCCTGTTTATTTTTGGGCTGGGCTGGTAACTCTGAATTTGGCTTTTGATTTATTAGCATTTTCGCTATCAACGGTAAAGCTGTTATTGCACCACCATATAGTTACAATGTTTGGAGATGAACTGTTGTAATCTACGGTGTGAATTTGCCTGTCACTGTCAAAAATGCTCAGGTAATAAGTATCGCCCGATGCATCGGTGAACGCTAAATACATCGATCCGGAAAGCCATCCTGATGGGCCCTGGGCATCAACAGAGATCTGGTAGCTGTATATCTTATCATCGGGCTGTAATAAGGTAATGCCGAAAACAGTACCGCCGTCGTTAGCCACTACGCAGTTACTTGGTGGGTTGCCATTAACGGTTGCTGTTTGAAAGATTTCCATACCTGTACTTGTTGCAGAGAAAGGTATGCTGCCTGTTGCCTGACCGCATTGGGTTCCGGAAAAATTCACACTGGGATAATCTGATAAATTGCTCATAATTATAATTTAGGTTATTTTTTCCCTACTCTGTTCACGGCTTTTGGGGTTACGCCTCCCGTTTTGTCGCCTGTGCGGGGTCAGGCCCTGTTTTTTAAGTGGGGCTGGGCTCCACTGTCTGCAAACATCTTTATATAAAGTATGGGCCTGATTACTTTTTAGGATACTATTGTAGCATGGCACAAGCAGGACATTAACCCTCCCTGGCAGCAACATTTCATTAAGGCATCTTCTGCTATGCTTAAATGAAGATAGTAGTATAGAATAGTGGTTAACCTCTCTTTGTTACGCCCTGGGCCGGCGAATGCGAAAGGTATAAGCGTTAGGATGTAGGCGAAGCCAGGGTAATGGCATCAGCAGTTACTACATGACAACGTAGATTGGAATTGGGGGCGTTAAGCTTGTCGCGATTAATTGTGTTCATTGTGAAAAAGTATTTAGATATCATAAATTTACAACCATTGGTTGTAAAAAGCAAATAATAATTAAAAATAATTATTATAATATTATTGATAAGCCTCAAAGCACTACTCACTGTTTATCAATAGCATAAAGCTGTAAACCCAGTTTAGTTCTAATTAGGGCAAACAAAAAAAGCCACCTGACAGGCGGCTTGAAATGAGCTTTGGGATATGTTTTAAAATTCCGTGATCAGGCTCGGCGGATAACGCCTAACAGTAACGCGATAATAGCAATTACCAGCAACACGTGGATCAGTCCGGTTAATGAATACCAGAACACGCCTAATGCCCAGCCTATAATCAGGATGACGGCGATGATGTAAAGTAAACCTCTCATATTTTTATAAGTTTTAGTTTGACAATTATACCCGCGTAATGCTAAAACCATTCCAAAAAGCTCTTTTAAATGTAAAAACCCCGGCCTGTGTGTACAAACCGGGGTTTTTACGTGTGATATGCCCTTTTTAGTATTCGTCTTCGTTAAAAAAGAAATCATCCTTTGTAGGGTAATCAGGCCATATTTCTTCTATATTTTCATACGGCTCGCCATCGTCTTCCAGCGCTTGCAGGTTTTCAATAACCTCTACAGGCGCGCCTGAGCGGATGGCATAATCAATTAATTCATCTTTTGTTGCTGGCCATGGGGCATCTTCAAGATGCGAAGCCAATTCAAGTGTCCAATACATATTTATTTAGGTCTCCTTATCTTTTCGTTTTTTGCAAAAGTATAATATTTTTTATCTGATTATCAAATTATTTTTTCAATAAAATTCAACCCCGTGGTACCCACTTATTTTCAGGCACTTGTTGTTGGTGGGCAACCAGCCTGCCAAGGGTAAACAGGTAATCGCTTAAACGGTTCAGGTAGATTACAACTTTTTCTTCAACCGGGCTTTCTTCGGCCAGGTGCACGGTTATGCGCTCGGCGCGGCGGCATACGCAGCGGGCTATATGGCAGCACGATACTGCATTGCTGCCACCCGGTAAAATAAAGTGGCGCAGTTCGGGTAATTCCAAATTCATACGGTCCATCTCCTGCTCCAGCAGTTCAATGTCTTCGGGGTGCAGGTCGGGTATCACCATTTTAGATCTTTCGGGATCGGCAGCCAGGGATGCGCCTACGGTAAACAAACGGTCCTGTATTTGCTTTAATATATCGCGGTCGTGTTCGGCAATGTTCTGGTCGCGGATCAGTCCTATCCACGAGTTCAGTTCGTCTACCGTGCCGTAACTTTCTATGCGGATATGGTGCTTGGGCACACGGGTGCCGCCAATTAAAGCGGTGGTACCTTTATCGCCCGTTTTGGTGTATATCTTCATGGTTTTACAATTTTAGTTAAAATAGTTAAAAAGGATATTAAGATATTTGAGGGGAAACTTGCCGGCACCAATGCTTTGCGAGCGTTATACGATTTAAACGAATTACACGGATTTTTAGAATGTATCGTTTCGATTAGTGTAATTTGATTAATTGGTGAAATTAGTGCTTATTAAAATATCAATATGAAAATAAAAAAGACAGGGATTTGGACAATGTTGATCGGTGCAATACTGATGGCCAGCGTTAGCTGCGGCAATACCGGAAGCACTAAGGTAGAAGCCGCAGAAGCTACACCAACAAAAGCAAGCTTCAGCAAGTTTATAAGCGAGCAGCAGTTTAACGATATGTTTCCTATGCGCGATAAGTTTTATACCTATGCCGCATTTATAAAAGCGGTTGATGAGTTGGGGGATATCAAAGTGAAAGTAAGCAAGCGCGCATTTTCGGTATATCAACTCGTACGCACCGATAAAGCTACCGGCAAGGCCACCACCGTGCGCCAGGATGCCGACTGGAACGAAAACTGGGCCAAACAAAAACCCGATAGCACCTACACCATAGATTATGGCGCTTTTTGTGCCGAAAAGGATGCCGCCACTAACAAAAAAGAACTTGCTGCCTTTTTTGCCAACGTTGCCCACGAAACCCGCCACGGCGAAAACGGCAAATACAACGATGGACTGATGTTTATCCACGAACAAAATACCAGCCTGCCCTATATTGCCGAAAATGACGAGTACCCGCCCGTTGCCGGTAAAAAATATTACGGCCGCGGCCCGCTGCAATTAAGTTATAACGGCAACTACGGCTATGCAAGCGACTGTATCTTTGGTGATAAAAAGGTGCTGCTGAATAACCCCGATCTTTTAGAGAAAGACGCCGTAGCCGCGTTTAAATCGGCCATTTATTTTTGGATGACTCCGCAGCCGCATAAACCATCGGCACACGACGTAATGATTGGCAAATGGCAGCCTTCCGCTGCCGATAAGGCCAAAGGCCGCGCACCCGGCTTCGGCATGACCATTGTTTTAATTAACGGCCCGGTTGAATGCAACCAGGGTGATGCGATGCCGGCCATGGCCGACCGTATTGCCTTTTACCAGCACTTCCTAATCAAACTTGGCACAAGCGACCCCAACTGCGCATGCTCGTGCGGGAAAATGGCGGCGCTTTAAGCTCGCGCTCAGCATGACGGTTGGTGAGAACGGTTAGTGGGGAAAAAAGACGGATAAAAAAAATAAAATAATTTTAAAACAAAAATACCAATCAGGTGTTACCTGTTTTTAGCCGACACATTACACTATTCAAGAAGTTACGGAAAGGCCGGGTGTATTCCCGGCTTTTTTGTTAAGCCCCCATCCCCTAAAGCGGGAGTTAATGTAAGCGTCGGTTCCCCCTTTAGGAGGATAGGGGGCTACAGATCTGTAACCCTGCCCCGCATACGCTTAACGTAGTTGCGGATATCCAGCACAATGCCAGCGAAGAAATAAAATATCAGTGGGAAACCTACCGCCAGGAACGACGAATAGATGAAGAACAGCCTGATCTTATTGATAGAGATATTGAAACGCTCGCCCAGGTAAGTGCATACCCCAAAGGAGTACCGCTCAAAAAATGTAAGGACGCGCTGCAACATATCAGGCAAATTTAAGAATTTTATTTCCAACAGCGCATTGCAGGCATTTTTTATGACTGCAATAACTTTTATGCAGTTCCAACAAACCCTGCGATTCCATGGCCGAAGTGATCTTCATGCCTAAGTTAACAAAATCATCGGTAATATGGTTCTTCTCAGCAGGTAAATATTCCAGCAATTGTATGGCGCGGTTTATATAATGCTGCTTTTGCAGGTGCTTGCCATAGCTGAACAGCGCCAGTGCAACGGTATTCAGTAGTATCACATCAATGGCCGCGGCACCCATATTTTTTGGCGCGGGTTTACTTTGGGCATCAAAGCGGTAGTGGGTTTCCCAGTAAGGGTTCACCTGCGCGCCCGAGAACAAGTCGCGCAGGGCGGCTACATCCTTTATCTCCAGTATTTTCGAGAACAGGTGATTGGAGTTAAGCACCAACGCGGCAAACTGCGCCAGCCTGATGGTAGGGAAGTTTTGCGGCCGCATGCGCAGGAATTTCCAAAGATGTTTCTCTACGGGTTGCAGCCGGTGTTTGGTGCGCAGAAATTGATACTCGTCCTTAAGTTTGCGCGGATATTCGTCGGCAAAATCATCCTCCAAAAATCCAGCCTGCCCAAAGATCAGCGCTTCTATCTGCAAGGGATAATTTTTATGCTTGGCCAGTATAATCTGCGGCAGCGATTTAGCCATCATTTCAAACGGCAACGCGTTTACCTTAAAGCCAAAGTTGGCAGCCAGCAGGCGGTAAAAGGTCTCTTCCCAGTCGCCGCGGTTTACCTGTAAGGCTTCCAGCACTGCGGCCGACCGTTTTTCCATCCTTTCTACCAGTACCCGGGTAAGCCAGTTGCGCATGGTCATATCATCGGCAAGGGTAATGCTGCCCTCGCAGGGGATAAATTTTTGGTTGCTGAAAATGAGTTGATGATAACGCTGGTAAAGCGCTTCAGGAATGCGGTTATGCAGTTCAAGTGTGGGGACCTTGCGACCATCGTGCATAACTACCGGCTGGTCATCCTTGTAAACCACATGCAGTATTACATTATTATAAGCGCCATCGGTTTGATGTCCGTGGCGGTTCCAGTCGGCCGAGTTGATATGGAGTTCCACATTGCCTGCCCAGGTAGTTTGGCCAATACGGATCCGGGCATTCTGAAAATCAGGCCCGCCATCGGTATGCGCCATGCCCGCCGAAAACACTTCTATCTCCTCGCCATCGGTAGTTTGCAGGTTATTACGTTCAAAAAGGCGAAATTTCCAGAGGTAGTGTAACAGGTCTTCGGTGATCAGCATATTCTAAAATAGGAAAAATTAACAACTTGTTATTGCGAGCGATAGCGTGGCAATCCCATAGAACAAGTCTCGCTTAATGCATAAAATAGCTTGTCATTGCAATGACAAGGTGTAGATTTTAGGCCGGCGATATCCCCTCCACCCCAAACCTCACCGCCAACTCATTCAGATCCTTAACCACCGCGTCAACTAACGGTATCCCGTTCATCCGTCTATCCAATTCAGCCTCCAGTTCCGGTTCTCCCGGGATGATGACCTTTTGCTCCGGATCGATGGTTTGTGCCGATTTAAACCGGCTGATCCAGTTATCCAGGCTATCTTTAAAATCCTGCACAGGGCGGAAACCATCTACCCGCATCGCGCCCAAAAAATGGCCGATACCCTGCCCAACCGGATCGGCAGGCGGGTCTAAAAACGCCACGAACGGCGGTACCCAGGGGCCATAGTTAGCGCCTGATAGCACAGCCGAAAGGATATCAACCGTGGCGCTTAGGCCAAAGCCTTTGTGGCTGCCATGCTCGCGGTCGCTGCCTAAGGGTAAAAGTGAGCCGCCTGTTTTCAGTGCGTGCGGATCGGTAGTATAATTGCCCTGTGCGTCCTGTAACCAGCCCTCAGGGACGGGCGCGCCTTTGCGCTGGGCTATTTCCAGTTTACCGTTGGCAGCGGCCGATGTAGCCATATCTACCACCATCGGCGGATATTTCCCTGCCGGGAAGGCATAGCACATAGGGTTGGTGCCCAGCATGCGTTCGTTACTAAAGGTAGGTGCCACCAGCGGACTGGCATTGGTCATAGCAAAACCAATCATATCCTGCTCAACGGCCATCAGGGCATGGTAACCCGCAATGCCGAAGTGGTTGGAGTTGCGTACCGATACCCAGCCCGAACCATAGGTTTTAGCCATACCTATAGCCACCTGCATGGCAAAAGGGGCTACCACCAGTCCCAGACCGGCATCGCCATCCACCGTGGCGGTGGTAGGGGTTTGATGTACAATGCGGATGTTTGGCTTAGGATTAATACGTCCTTTCTCCCACAAACGCACATAGCCCGAAAGGCGGGCCACGCCATGCGAATCGATCCCCCGCATGTCCGACCGCAGCAACACATCTGCCGAAAGGTGGGCATGCGCTTCGCTACAGCCAATAGCCAAAAATATGTTATAGGTAAATTGACGGAGTGCTTGTTCGGATATCAACATGGGATATTGTCTGAACCTTGATTAAACAGATTTATAAGATAACAGGATTACCTGCACAATTGCTATCTGCTGGTAGATGAGCGGATGATTAGTTTGGGTTTGATACTGATGGTTTTCGGCGTGCTGGCGGTATCCTTGTTTTTATTATCCATCTCCTGGAAGTATAGGTTGGATATGGTTTTGCCAATGTACACACTATGCTGATCTATGGTGCTAATGGATGGGCTGGTTACCTCGGTAAAAGCTTCGTTCGAGTAGCCGCAGATCCCCAGTTGCTCGGGTACCTTCACGCCCATATCGGTTGCTACCTCCAACACCACCAAAGCCGAAAAGTCATCGCGCGAAGCGAAGATGGCATCCGGGGGCTGAGGTAAATTTAGCAAGGTACGTACAGCAGGGCCGGCAAGGTCCTTGGTCCACGAGTTGGCTACGATCAGTTCTTCATCAACAGGCAGGCCGTGCGCCTTAAGCGCGGCAATATAACCGGCCTTGCGCTGGCGGAAAACATCAAGGTTTTGCGGGCCTTCTAACAGGGCTATGCGCTTGTAACCCTGTGTTATCATGTGCGATACCGCCTCCATAGATGCCTGTTGGTTATCGTTTACAACTTTTAGCGTTTCCAGTTCATCGGCCACACGGTCAAACTGTATCAGTTGAATGTTATGGTCTATCACATTTTGCAGATGGGCGTAGTCGTTCCCTTCCGATGCAACCGATATCACAATGCAATCCACATGCTGGTTGATCAGCGTGTTGATGCACTGCACCTCCTTATCGTGCGCTTCGTTAGATTGGCAGATGATGAGGTTATAACCACGCTGATAAGTGGTCTCTTCGATACCCGCTATCACGTTGGAAAAAAAGTTTTGGTTGATGCGGGGGACCACAATGCCAATAGTTTGCGATTTACCCTTACGCAGGTTTGAGGCCAGCGTATTGGGCTTATAGTTCATCTCGGCGGCGGTTTTTACGATCAGTTGCTTGGTAGCCTCGTTCACATGGCTGCTGTTGTTCAGCGCCCGCGAAACCGAAGATGCCGTTAAGTTCAGCTTCCTGGCAATGTCGTAAATGGTTACTCTTTTCTTAGGCTTCATATTGAAAAATGTAATATTAGAAAAAATATAACAAATAAATTTCTACAATCGATTGCATAGCAAAAAAATTAAATTTACTTTCGTTGGCAGATAACCCGTTTTAACCAATCCGGCAATCAGAAAAGTATTTATTAGCTATGTTATTATTAGGTATTGATATTGGCACCTCATCGGTAAAAGTTTCGGTGGTTGACGCTGCTACGCAAACTGCAGTGGCAGCGGCGCAATATCCCGATACCGAATCGCCCATTAAATCGGTACAACCCGGCTGGGCCGAGCAATCGCCCGATATGTGGTGGGAGCAGGCGCAACAGGCCATACAACGTTGCCATACCAGCGGCAAATACAACCCTGCAGATATCGCCACCATTGGCATTGCCTATCAAATGCATGGTTTGGTACTGGTTGACAAAGATCAGCAGGTGTTGCGCGATAGCATTATCTGGTGCGATAGCCGCGCCGTGCAAATTGGCGACAAGGCCTTTGATGAGATCGGCCATGGTGTTTGCCTGTCGCACTTTCTCAACTCGCCCGGTAATTTTACAGCCGCCAAACTGGCCTGGGTAAAGCAGAATGAGCCTGAGGTATATAACATGATAGATAAGATCATGCTGCCCGGCGATTATATTGCCATGAAGCTAACCGGCGAGGTAACCACATCGGCATCGGCTTTGTCCGAGGGGATCTTCTTCGATTTCCTGAACAACCGATTGTCGGAAACTATCATCAATTACTTTGGTTTTAGTCCAGAATTGTTCCCAGAAATAAGGCCTGTTTTTGCCGGCCATGGCAATTTGTTGCCATCAGTTGCAGAACAGTTGGGCCTGAAACAAGGCATCCCTGTTGCCTACAAAGCGGGCGATCAACCCAATAACGCCCTATCGTTAAATGTACTAAAGCCCGGCGAAGTTGCCGCGACTGCCGGTACATCGGGGGTGATATACGGTGTAAGCGATCAGTTAACCTACGACCCGCAATCGCGTGTGAATACCTTCGCGCATGTAAACTATACCGAAGCGCAGCGGCGCATGGGCGTACTGTTATGCATCAATGGTACCGGTAGCCTCAATCGCTGGGTGAAAAGTATTTTTGGCTCGGCTATCAGTTACGGGCAAATGAACGATATCGCTAAGCAAGCCCCGGCTGGTAGCGATGGCCTGCGGGTACTGCCCTTCGGCAACGGCGCAGAGCGCATGCTGAATAACAAGCTCATTGGTGTGCATTTTCATCATATCGATTTGAACCTGCACCAGCAGCCGCACCTGTTCCGTGCCGTGCAGGAGGGTATTGCCTGCGCGTTCCGCTACGGGTTGGATATTATGCGCGAGAATGGCATGAACCCAACGCTGATCCGTGCCGGTAAGGCCAACCTGTTTTTAAGCGATCTGTTTACCGAGGCATTTGTAAATGCAACCGGCGTACCGGTTGAACTTTATCAAAACGACGGCAGCGTGGGCGCGGCCCTCGGGGCGGGTATCGGCAGTGGCATTTTCAGCAGTCCCGAAGAGGCATTTTCACAGATAAAAAGTATACAAACTATCCAGCCATCAACCAGTGTTTACGAGCCTGTTTACCAGGAATGGAAAGCATTGCTGGAACGCCAGCTGGCGGTGGAGCAGTAAACAGTTTGCACTTGGCAGTAAGCAATTAATAGTATAATATAAACATAATAATCATCGTCCGGACTTTCGGTCTTACCGAATCCGGACTACAACTAATCAACCATGAGCATAACATTAGGCGAAAAGGAATACTTTAACGGCATAGGCCAAATTAAATATGAAGGACTTGAAAGCGATAACCCATTAGCATTCCGCTGGTACGATGCGGATAAGGTAGTGGCAGGCAAAACCATGAAGGAGCACCTGCGCTTCGCCTGCGCGTACTGGCACAGCTTTGTAGGCAACGGCAGCGATCCTTTCGGCGGGCCGACACATGCTTTTGCATGGGATGAAAAAGCCGATGCCGTAGAGCGCGCTAAGGACAAGATGGACGCCGCTTTCGAGTTCATTACCAAAATGAATATCCCTTACTACTGCTTCCACGATGTGGACGTAGTAGATTATACCAACGATATTGCAGAGAACGACCGTCGCCTGGCTGCACTGGTTGACTATGCTAAACAAAAGCAAGCCCAAAGCGGCGTTAAGCTGCTATGGGGTACGGCCAACCTGTTCTCGCATAAGCGTTATATGAACGGTGCCGCCACCAATCCCGATTTCCACGTACTGGCCCATGGTGCCGCCCAGGTAAAGGCCGCGCTGGATGCCACCATCGCCTTAGGCGGCGAGAACTATGTTTTCTGGGGTGGCCGCGAAGGCTACATGAGCCTGCTGAACACTGATATGAAGCGCGAACAGGAGCACCTGGCCAAATTTCTGCACACTGCTAAGGATTATGCCCGCAAGCAGGGCTTTAAAGGTACTTTCTTTATCGAGCCAAAGCCTTGCGAGCCAACCAAGCACCAGTACGATTATGACGCGGCTACCGTAATAGGTTTCTTACAGAAGTACGATCTGATCAACGACTTTAAGCTGAACCTGGAAGTAAACCACGCCACACTGGCTGGCCATACCTTTCAGCATGAGTTGCAGGTTGCTGCGGATGCCGGCTTGTTAGGTTCTATCGACGCTAACCGCGGCGATTATCAGAACGGCTGGGATACCGATCAGTTCCCGAATGATATTAACGAGATAACTGAAGCGATGCTGATCATTTTGCAAGCTAAAGGACTGCAGGGCGGTGGCATTAATTTTGATGCGAAGATCAGGCGGAACTCGACAGACCAAACCGACCTGTTTTATGCCCATATTGGTGGCATGGATATGTTTGCAAGGGCACTGATCACTGCGGATAATATCCTGCAAAAATCAGCCTTTAAGCAAACCCGGGCCGGTCGCTACGCCTCGTTCGATAGTGGCGAGGGCAAGGCGTTTGAGGATGGCAAGTTATCGCTGGAGGATCTGAGAGCATACGCCATTCAGCATGGCGAACCTGCTGTTACCAGCGGCAGGCAGGAGTATTTGGAAAATATGATCAACAGATATATTTAACGTTTCTCCTAAACCGATTTTTTAACGGCAGCCTTGTTCATAGGGCTGCCGTTTTTTGTTTGATGATTTCACAGATTACCTTTATGGGTTCACCGATGGTAGAATCTTATCATAAAAAAATCCTTTCCAAAAAATCAGTCACCAGTATGTTTCCTTGTAGTGAAATCTGAACAGATAACTATCAAAGAACGCAGTTCAAAATAGCGTTGAGGCCATTTTTATAAATAAACTTCGTATCAATCGGCCTTAATAAAAGGGATGAAAAGCTACTTAGGCCCTCCATTTCCGATCGGGACCCGGGTGATTTTCGGGGTATGTTTGGCGTGTATACGAAAACTTCGTTTGCAGGATCGTACAATGATGGTGATTTCGGGCTTCCTAGCGGGGTTTATTTCCGTGTGGATTATATACAATATAGCAAAAATATCCCGCCCCTGCAAGTAAGTGAGCTTGCCGTGATTGGCTACCGTGTACCCACATCTCACGTTTGTCATTTCGACGAGCCATGGGGAGGATGGTGCGGTTGTGTGAGGAGAAATCTTGTACGTGCGACCGGCTACATGTATAAGATTTCTCTTTCGCCCACTTTCTCATTCCAGCCCTCGCTCTATCTAAATGACGATCTGCTTTTAATAAAAAGTGGGTACACGGTAGCGGACTTTGGTGAGTACGCACATCGCCTTTTCTATAAGCAAGCCGCCACGCCGGCTTACTTAATAACAGCCGGGATCTTAGGTGAGATCCTTCGAAAATTACAAAACCAATCGCTAATCAACCCAACCTCCAATCACTAAAAAACATATCTTTGTAGCTATGACTAAAGAACAAGTACAAGACTTGAGGGATAGAGCTGCTTCCCTGAGGAGGCACCTTTGACATCGATAATAAATTAGGCCTGCTGGCCAAAGAGCAGGAAATAACCTTAGGTCCCCACTTTTGGGACCACCCCAAAGAGGCCGAAAAGGTACTGGCCTCTATAAAAGCAAAAAAAGTTTGGACCGATCAATTCCAGAAGCTATCATCAATTATTGATGATACCGGTGTGTTGTACGAGTTTTTCCAGGGTGGCGATGCTACCGAGGCCGAAATGCAGGAACAGTATAACGCGGCCATACAAGCTACCGAAGAACTGGAGTTTAAAAACATGCTCTCGGCCGAAGAAGACCAGTTGAACGCCGTACTACAGATCACTGCCGGTGCCGGCGGTACTGAAAGTTGCGACTGGGCCAGTATGCTGATGCGCATGTATATTATGTGGGGCGAAAAGAACGGCTACAAAGTTACCGAACAGGATTTCCAGGAAGGCGACGTGGCCGGGATTAAAACCGTAACCCTGCAATTTGATGGCGATTTTGCCTACGGCTACCTGAAGGGCGAAAATGGTGTGCACCGCCTGGTGCGCGTATCGCCTTTTGATAGCAATGCCAAACGCCATACTTCGTTCGCATCGGTATATGTTTACCCGCTGGTTGATGATACCATCGAGATAGAGATCAACCCGGCAGATGTGGAGTTTGAGACATTCCGCTCGGGTGGTGCCGGTGGGCAAAACGTAAATAAGGTAGAAACCGCTGTGCGTTTATACCACAAACCATCGGGCATTATCATTAAAAACCAGGAATCGCGCTCGCAATTGCAGAATAAGGATAACGCCATGCGTTTACTAAAATCGCAATTGTACGAAATTGAAATGCGCAAACGCCAGGAAACCACCAACGCCATCGAGGGCAATAAAAAGAAAATTGAATGGGGCAGCCAGATCCGCAACTACGTGCTGCACCCCTACAAATTAGTGAAAGACCTGCGCACCGATCACGAAACATCAAACGCGCAGGCGGTTCTTGACGGGGAACTGGATGACTTCCTGAAGGCCTACCTGATGGAATTTGGGGGATCGAAATAAACGATAGGGTTGGCAATTTAACCACAAAGGACACAAAGTTTTTTTCACAAAGGTCACAAAGGCCTTGCACGTAAAAACTTAGTGTACTTTGTGGTTTCTTTTCTTTGTGACCTTTGTGGTTAATTCTAAATTATCTTGCCGTATATTATCCCTGTTTTGCCAGTCAAAACCTCCACTTCGCAGAATAGTTTATACAAGCCCGATGCTAAAAATGATTTTTGATCATGTTTAACTTAAAACCTATTAACATGAAAAAATCACTCTTGTGGATATCGGTTGCGTTCCAAGCTATTTATGTAATCCCCGCGCTTATATCGATAGTGCAGCATAGCCAGATGAATCTCTCTAAAGACAATGCAACTACGCCTGCATTTCTTGGAACTATTATTTTCAATGTCATAAATTTAATAGTATTCTATTTATTTTACCTGGTACTATCTCCTAAACTTTTATACCGGCAAAAAATAAAAGCTTTCATTTGGTATGCTATCGCTACGGCATTGGTTGCTACAGCTTTAGGGGTTCTATTAATATGGTTCTTAACCAAAAATATACCATGGTTCACATTTAAATTATATTACAGTTATTGGTTAATATTTTATAATGGTTCGTATTTATTCATAACCGGTATCATAGCTTGTGTAATGCGCGGCTTTTTTAATTGGATAGCTGAACGGCGTCAGCGTCAGCAATTAGAAAGAAAAAATCTTGAAGCACAACTGGCGCTGTTAAAAGCACAGATCAACCCCCATTTCCTGTTCAACACGCTGAATAATATTGATGTGCTGATTGAAAAGGATCCCCAAAAGGCATCGGTTTATCTGCAAAAGCTATCGGGCATATTGCGCTTTATGCTGTATGAAAACACCGACGAAAAGATACCACTAAGCAAAGAGGTGGCTTACATCAACGAATACATCGAGCTGCAAAAGATCCGCACCGCTAATCCCGATTTTATACAGTTTACTGTGCAGGGCAATACCGGCCATACTTTGGTAGCGCCTATGCTGTTTATTCCTTTTATCGAGAACGCTTTTAAACATAGCACCAATAAAAAAATAGATAAGGGCATCAGTGTAGCCATAAAATCTGATAAGGATCAAATTAAATTCACCTGTGTAAACGTCTATGACGAAGCGGCTATGCAAACACAGGAGCACAGCGGTTTGGGCCTGGAACTGATCCAAAACCGGCTCGATCTTTTATACCCCAACCAATACCGGTTAGATTTGGATAAAACATCCGATCTGTTTAGCGTAACTTTAACCATTAATATTAATGGTAATTAACTGCATCATTATTGAAGACGAGCCGCTGGCCATGGAACGTACAAACAACTTTGTACGCAAAGTACCGTTTTTAAACCTGCTTAAAACGTTTGATAACGGCATTGAGGCCACCGCTTTTATCAAAACGGAAAAGGTTGACCTTATCTTCCTGGATATTCAGATGGATGGCTTTACCGGGATACAGTTGTTGGAATCGTTAAACCATCGCCCCGAGGTGATCATCACTACCGCGTTTGATCAGTACGCGCTGAAAGGCTTTGACCTGAATGTGTCTGATTACCTGCTGAAACCATTCGCCTTTGAACGCTTTATGCAGGCTGTTACCAAAGTTTATGATAAACTAACCGTAGCAAACAAACAACCCGATAAGCAGGTAATATTTGTAAAGACCGAATACCGCTTAGAAAAGATCAACCTTGCCGACCTGCTTTTTGTAGAGGGTATGCGCGATTACCGCTGCCTGCACCTAACCGGTGATAAACGTGTAATGACCCCGCAAACCTTCGGCGAGTTAGCGCAGGAGCTACCCCCGAGCCAGTTTTGCAGGGTGCATAAATCGTATATGGTGGCGCTGAATAAAATAGACCATATCGAACGCGACCGCATCCGCATTAAAGAGCAACTGATCCCAATATCTGATACCTTTAAGGATGTGTTTTATAAACGGATAAAGTAGTACCTCACCCTACCCTCTCCAAAGCGTAATAGCCCATGATTAGACAGAGCCGGATAAATGAGCATTTTACAGGTCCCCCCGAAGGGGTTCTGACTTGCTTGCTATCTTTTTCTACCAACATATCGCTCCTGACGAATAAAGCCCCCTCTAAATCTCCCCCGGTAGGGGAGACTTAGGCTGCACAAGCGTAAAATTCTTAAAGTCCTCCCCTTTGGGGGAGGATTTAGGTGGGGCTTAAAAGCTTAACTTAATGACATTGGGCGTAGGGGGATGACCTGTTGGTAGAAATAGGTTAAGCTTAAAATTTGAGCTCATCAGGAGCAACCTGTTTATCTGCCTGATCATGGGGCTATTACTATCCAAAGGAGAGGGTTCTAAAAGATTTTAAGCCCTCCCCTCCGGGGCTATCGTGTGGACACATCTTTTCTAATACACACAATTTGTCATTTCGAACCCTTGGAGGGCTGGAAAAAGTAGGGAAAGGGTGAGAAATCTTATACGATATGCCTGATTTTGCATAATCGAAACTTGCCGTATAATTTCTCCTCATCCCCAAAACACCTTTCCCCCGCTGATTCGTTCGAAATGACAAACTGTTAAAGATGTGTCCACACGATAGCTCCTGGGGGGCGCAATCTCTGCGGTTAATTACAAGCAATCGATTTTTTTATTACTTTAGGTGGCATAAACCCAAATGCTATATGAAGAAGCTTTTACTACCCCTTGCCCTGCTGTTATCTACCATCGCCTTCGCCCAGGAAAAGGAGATCAAACTATATCCAAACGGTGTGCCCAACAGCAAGCCCGCCCCTGCCGATTATGTAGAGGACGACAGTAACAACCACGCCAAACTGGTTACCGACCCTACCATCACCCCTTATTTCCCCGAGAAGGGAAAGGCTACGGGTACAGCGATAGTGGTATGCCCCGGCGGCGGTTATTCGGGTCTGTCGATGCTGAACGAGGGGACTTCCATTGCCAAAAAATTCAACGAAATTGGTGTTACCGCCTTTGTATTGAAATATCGCCTGCCAAGTGACAAGATTATGCAGGATAAAACCATAGGCCCGCTGCAGGACGCGCAGCGCGCTATCCAAATGATCCGTGAGCGTGCTACGGAGTGGGGCATTAACCCGGCCAGGGTAGGCATTATCGGTTTCTCGGCCGGCGGCCACCTGGCATCAACCACCGAAACGCATTTTGATAAGGTTGCCATTGATAACCCGAAGAATACCAGCGTACGCCCTGATTTTGCTGTACTGATGTACCCCGTAATTACCTTTGGCGAACTGGCCCACCGTGGATCGCAGGTGAACCTTACCGGTAAAGACGCGCCGCAAAACCTGATCGATCTGTACAGTAACGAGAAACAGGTAACCGCTAACACCCCTCCTACCTTTTTGGTACATGCCGAGGATGACAAAACCGTACCGGTAGAAAACAGCCTGATGTTTTACCAGGCATTGCTAAAAAACAAGGTAAAAGCCGAAATGCACCTGTACCAGGCCGGCGGCCACGGCTTTGGTTTGAACAATAAAACTACGCCCGACCAATGGTTTGACCGTTGTGCTAATTTTTTAAAGCAAAACGGGTTTTAATATAATCATTAGTCATTGTGATAAAACCTCAATATCATGTCAATTGCGAGCGATAGCGTGGACAACCGACCAACGGAAGTTCATTAATGCCTTAAAAAACATTAAATACATTAATAATTTCATAGGATATGCAAATAGGACCTGCCTATGAGATTGCCACGTCGCTACGCTCCTCGCAATAACAAACTATTAAATTTCATGAACTATCCTTTCCAAACCATCAACTGGGATAATATTCCTAAAACTATACATCCCGGCGAAACCGGTACCGCTTACTGGCAAACCCTGCAATTGGCTGGTTTACGGTTGCGCATAGTGGAATATTCGGCTGGTTACCTGGCCGACCATTGGTGCCAAAAGGGCCATATTGTGCATTGCCTGGAAGGCGACTTTGAAAGCGAACTGCAAAACGGCGAAGTTTTTCAATTAACAAAAGGGATGACCTATGTAGTGTCGGATGAGATGAGTTCGCACCGCTCCATATCGGCCAATGGGGTAAAGCTGCTGATTGTTGATGGCGACTTTTTAAAACAGGCTTAATTAAAATATTTGGCCAGCAATTCTGCCCCGCCTGTAGCCGCTTCCTTATCCTGATCGGGACTACCACCCGAGAAAACGGCCATAACATAGCCTGATCTAACCTTTTTCATCACACCGCCCTTGTAGCCATATTCTCCTTTTAAAGGCGGGCGGATGCCGCTGCCGCTATCCTGGTAAGTATCGGCCATTTCCGCAGCTTTAGCGCTTGCTACGCCCAACAGATTGGAACTACCTTTTTTCATCTGCCCCACAATTTTCATTTTCGACACCCATGATCTAACCGAATCGCCGGGAACGAACATCACAATAGCCACTCCTTTAATATTCAGCTTACCTGCACCCTGCTCAATGGCTGACAGCGCTTCATCAGCATGTTTAAAAAATACTTGTTCATCCTTTTCGGTTTTGTCTTGTTTTAAGGTAAACGCACATAAGGTTGCAAGCAATAAAAAGCATACTATAGGCAATTGAGATCTTTTCATATCGTTTGTTGTATTGGTTTGGTACAAATTAATGGCATTAAGCAAATGCCTTTTTCCTGATAATTAACCTATCGTTCAGTCTTGTTTACAGGCTAAAAATTGGTTACAATCGGTTATATTTGGGAACCTATGAAAGTACGCGACCTGTTTAAAGATTCCTTTATTATTATTTTGGGCATATTTTCGGCTGCCATGGGGCTGAAGGGCTTCCTGCTTTCCAGTCATTTTATTGATGGTGGGGTAACCGGTATTTCCATCCTGGTAGCCGATGTTACGCCTATTCCGCTTTACCTGCTCATTTTTGTTATCAATGTACCTTTCCTGTGGCTGGGTTATCGTAAACTGGGCCGCAAATTCGCGGTGAAAAGTACCATGGCTATCGCCGGGCTTTCGGTTTGTTTGGCTTTGGTAGAGTTTCCCGATGTTACGCATGATAAGTTATTGACCGCGGTATTCGGCGGTGTATTTTTGGGGACTGGCGTAGGCCTGTCTATCCGTGGCGGGGCCGTGCTTGACGGGACAGAAATTGCCGCGCTGCTGGTAAGCCGCAAGGCCCAGATAGTAAAAGTGAGCGACGTGATATTGATACTGAATGTAGTGATATTCGGCGTCGCGGCTTTTTTATTGGGGATAGAATCGGCCCTGTACTCGATACTCACCTACCTGTCGGCATCTAAAATGATCGACTTTATTTTAAACGGTATCGAGCAGTATACCGGCATCACCGTAGTATCTACCAAAAGCGAAGAGATACGTATTGCCATTACCGAAAACCTGGGCCGCGGCGTTACCGTTTACCAGGGCAAACATGGTTTTGGCAAGGACGGCCTGATCAACGATCCGCGTGATATCATCTTTACCGTGGCCACCCGTTTAGAGATCCCGTCCATCAAAGGCCTGGTGCTGGATATCGACCCGAAGGCGTTTATTGTACAGCAAAGTATTGATGATACTACCGGCGGTTTGCTGAAGCGCAAGCACCTGCATTAATCATCAGGCAGTCCAGGCTTCTGAAAAATCATTGCCGTTGACTTTAGTCAACGGAATATAAAATCAAACGAAAGGGCTTTAGCCGAAAACCGCGTTAAGGTTTTTGGCCAAAGCCCCTTTTCTACCGCTATTATCCGTTGACTAAAGTCAACGGCAATGAATTATAACCTTATCTAAAAATAACACTTGTTATAATTATGCCTGCTGTTACTTTCGTGCGATCCTAAATAAATGCCTATCGATAACTCGTGCGTACCGTAGCTGTAGGTACCGATAGAGGTAAGCGAATAATCGAAGGCGTACCCTACCCTAAAACGTTCGGTGGCGAAAAATTCGGCCATGCCGGTTACCGAGTTAGATTTTTGCAGGGTGTTTTGCAAATGCGGCTTGGCATACAGGGGCACAGCCGTGCGGTAGGTGGCGCCCAGCCATATCTTTTCGCCTAACAAAAAGAAGGTGTTGATATCCAAACTGGTTGGCCCGGCGGCATCATCTTTTAGCAGTATGGAAGGTTTAAATTTGGTGCCGTCATTCATCTCTAACAAAGCGCCGGCTGTAAAATAGTAATGCGGTTTGGGAATAGGCACCGATATTGAATTATCCCGTTTTAAATGCTGCGGCAGCAGATTATCAGCCGAAAGGCCAACAAAAAAATCGTCGTTGGTATACATGGCGCCAATGCGTGCATCGGGCAACAGGGTGCTTTGATATATGGCGGGCACATAATTATCACCATCGCGCGCGGCATGCAGTTGCGTGCCATCCAGCCCCGATTGTACAAAGCCCCCGCCTATACCAAAAGACAGGCGGCTGTTCTCATCATACCCTATCTGTATTTTATAGGCATAGTTAGCATAGGCCGATAGTGTGCTTTGCGCGCCGATCTTGTCCTGCGCCACCAGCATACCCAAACCTACTTTGTTATCGTTAAGCGCCGCGTCGGCCGATACCGAGAAGCTGCGGGGGGCGCCATCCAAACCCGTCCACTGCGAGCGGTAAAAGCTTTGCAGGTAAACATCTTCCTTATAACCCGCGTAGGCCGGGTTAATAAACAGGCCATTAAAAATGTACTGGCTGTACTGCGCATCCTGTTGTGCCCTGGCCATCCCGGCCAGCAGGCATAAAAATATCCATAAAAACCTTTTCATCATCTTATCTCGTTATATCTAAATCGTTCCAATAAGTTCCCTCCCATTGGGAGGGGTGTGATAGGTTGTGCGTTGGCAGGGAGGGGTTTATACGGCTTGCAACGCGGTTAAACCCCTCCCTACACCCTCCCGGTGGGAGGGAATCGCACAAGGCCGCGCTCTGTATTATTCCTCGCTGCGTGTCCGCAGCAGTGTTACATAGCCTTTATAGGTTTGCGCTACTCCGTTGGCATCCTTTACCTGCAGCACATAAAAATAAGTACCCTCATTAAGGCCGTTGCCGGTCCAGTCGTTCAGGTAACCGCTTTTGTGGTATATACTGTTACCCCAGCGGTTAAAAATATCGATCACGTTATCCGGGTAATCGCTCAGTCCCGGTATCTCGAAGGTGTCGTTCACGCCATCGCCGTTAGGGGTAAATACGTTCGGCACATTCAATCCCTGCACATCCTTTACAGCTGTAGAGGTATTGTTGGATGGATCGATATCAACCCCGGCCGAAGTAACTACAGCCGTATTGGTTATGGTGCCATGCCCTTCGGCTTTTACGCGTAATTGCAATTCCTCCTTAGCCTTTCCCGGCATATCTCCAATCACCCAGGTAAAAGTGCGGCTGTCAGGGTCGTACTGCCCGTAACCGGTAGTTACCCCTTTTATGCCTATATATACCAGGTTTTTGGGCAGGGCATCCTTCATCTTTACATCGCTGGCACCCTGGTTGGTTTTGTTATCAACCACAATGCGGTAAATAAATTCATCGCCCGCGGCTACCGGCTTGCTTTCGGCCACCTTCAGTACCGATATATCTATCTGGTCGGCTACCGAAGTATTTACCACCAGTACCTGCATCAGTTCCGATTCTTCCGACGGGCAGCCCTGCATACTATAGGCTATCACCGTATAATTACCTGCCGAGCTAACCGTGTATTCGCTTTTCACCGCGCCCGGTATCGGCTGTTTTTGGTTGAACCACTGGTAGGCCGCCGCGTTGGCTACGCCGGCATGCAGGGTTACTTTTTGGCCTGGCTGTATCACTATTACATTATCAAAGGCATAAATGCCCCGCGCCGTTGTAGCGGCGGGGGCATTTACCCAAAGCATCAGCATGCATATGGCTGTTATGTAATATTTATACCACAAGGCCTGTACTTTTATACTGAATTACGGGCCTGCAACAATGACTGGTTTGGTTGGCATTGGCACAACGGTGATAGATTGTGTTGCCGTTTGCGCGCAGGTGCCGTTAAGCGAATAAGCCACTTTAACACCAAAGTTTATGCTGCCCGCGGTTTGTTCGGTAACGGTATAAGTATTGGTGGTTGCGCCCGGGATATCTACCCCGTTACGTGTCCATTGATACGTGTAGGTAAAATTGGTATTGGCCACACTGGCGGTAAGCGTAGTGCTCGAAGCGCCCTTTTCGCAGACAGCGGTTACATTGCCGGCAGCAGCTATGGTTGGTGTCAGTTCAGGCAATACGTATACCTTAAACGGGTCGGATATATCCGACGAACAATCGTTGGTGTTGGTGATCACCAACTGGTAGCTGTAATACCCTGCCCCGGCCGATGTTTCGGTATACAGGTTGTCGGTGCCATCTTTTACCAATTGTTTGGTACCGGTATTATCAATTTTATACCATTGGTACTTTTTGTAGGTATTACCCGGATCGGTTGGGCCCTTAAGGCTAATAGTGGAGCCGAAGCACAAGATCTGCGCTACGCTTGCGGCACTGGTTGGCGGGGCCGTAGTGGCATCGCTTGGTCCCGGGGTGGCAGTTTGGGCAAATACCGCCATAGTTACCGCGACAAATAAAGTTGTTAGTGTTGTTTTGATGAATGAATACATAATAGTTTTTGGTAGTTATAAGTGTTGTTTTATCGTTAATTGCTTGTGATAGATGGTTTTGCCGGATTAGGATCAAGCGTTACATTGAAATATTTGCGGCAAATGGGCGCGAACACGATATCATCCAGCGCGAAATCGTTACCGCTGGCAATGGTATTTTGGTTTACAATACCGATCGTCGCCGTTGTGCTGCTACCCGATGTCCACTGCACCGTGAAGTTTTGCCATAAACCGGTAGTAGTTGTTAATTGTATCACCCCTAACAGCGAACCGTTGATGGAAAAAGTGAGTTTAGCCGGATTTGAAGGGTGTGCCGACGCCGCCCAAATAGAGAAAATATAGCTGGTATTGGGTTCTACGGTAATGCTCTGCTTCCATACCACAGCATTGTTTTGCGGCGAACCATTGATGACCATCATATTACCATTGCTGCCGGTATGATCGGCAAAGGCCGAAAAGTTGGTATGCGTGGTGCGCGGACTGGTAGCTACCGAGTAATACCCCTCGGCGCTTAATGCCCCGAAAGGCCCTGTGTTGCCATTCGGGCTAACATAAGTATAATCGCTGCTGAAACTGTTGCGGCCATTATTGAAATTGCCGTTGGTAACCGTATTGCGGGTCATATCAATAAACTGCCACCAGTACTGGCCCGAATGGGTTATGGTCATATCCGGATCTACGGCATTATTGCTCCAGGTATAATTAGTAATGCCCGAATCGACATGGAGAACGGTGCTGGTACCGCAACGGGTAATGGTCTCATCGGCAGATATGCGGCAAATTTGCGGGGCGTTGTCCGCAGCGTTAGGATCGGTTGAAGATGAGTTTGAGTTGGACGGGCGCTTTGCAGTATACCCATGTACCGCCAGCATAAACGCTACGATAACAACCGGTACAAATAAATAATAGTTTAGCGGAAACTGTTTAGTGTAAATCCCCTGCATAGTACATCCATCATGTTGCTGCCTATCCGGCCACAACACTGCGTTGTACGATAAAACATTTACGGGAGTTATGACTTATTTACTCAACAGATAATAATATTCGTTTAACTTATTATACATTAACCATTAATATTACTTAGCGTTATAGGCCTAAGTGCATTTAATACACCGGTATAACAAAAAAGACACCAACAATGCGGTGTCTTTTTTGTTACAGATTATCTCTTTTATATATTAAATCATTGCGGGGGCAGGCAGCGATCTTCCGGATAAGCAGCGCGCCCTGCAAGTCCACTCCATATAGCTTAGAGATTGCTTCGTTCCCCGCAATGGCGTGGTGATATAATAACCCCACTGTAATTTCTGCTACCGGTAAATACCTGTTATCACATTTTTTTTACCTTAGCACTTATGAAACTGCTTAAAAACATCGCCTTTGTATTTATCGTTTACCTGGTTGCGGGCTGCTCGCCGGCTAAAAAGAAGGTGCCGGTTGTTGGCTTTATTGATGCCTTTGAAGATGCTACCATAGCCCAGGCACGCGCGGGCTTTACCGACGCGCTTAAAAAAGGCGGCTATAGCGAGGCCGATAAGACCGTGAAGATAGAGTACCGAAACGGGCAGGGCAGCATCCCAAACGTAATACAGATAGCTAATTATTTCATCCATAAGCCGGTAGATCTGCTGGCTACCTGCACTACGCTGTCTACCCTGGCGGCGGTGCAAAAAACAAAGACCATCCCCATCTTCGCCATGGTATCGCCTACGCCCGAGCGGATGAAGCTGATAGAAATGAATACCGGCGCGCCGGCCAACCTGTTTGGCGCGGTGGAGGACCTGGCGTATATAGACACCTCGTTTTTACTGATCCCTCAATTACTGAAGCCCAAAATGGGCAAACTGACTGTGGGCATTGTTTATAACGATGCCGAACCGCAGTCGGCAGATGCCTTGCGGCAGATCAGGGCGCTGGCCGAAAAGAATAATATCAACATACTGGCCACCCCGGTGGTAACATCGGCCGATGCACAGCTGGTTACCAAATCGCTGCTGGATAAAAATATCGACGCGTTCTTCGCCCTGCCGGATAATGTGGTGTTTGCCTCGTTTGAGACCATTGTAAAAAGCTGCGACGAGAAATATGTGCCCATTTTTACCAGCGAGGCCGGCTTGGTTAAGCGTGGCGCGGTGGTTGCCTTTGGCGCCGATATGTACCAATGGGGCTACCAGGCCGGCGAACAGGCGGTGCAATACTTAAACAACAACAGTACCAAGGGCCTGCAGCCCGAAATGGTAAAAGTGCGCAACCGGGTATTTAACCCTACGGTGGCCGCTAAATACCATATTGCCATCCCCGCAAATTTTAAGACCGTTAAATAAATATGGAGTTTTACCTCACCGCGTTAATACAGGGGCTTTGCTACTGCACCCTCGCGCTGGGGATCTATATCTCCATGAAGATCTTTAACATTCCCGATATCACCACCGACGGCAGTTATACCCTTGGGGGCGCGGTAACGGCTGTTATGCTCATGCATCATCAGCCGGTGTATGTGGTGTTGCCGGTAGTGGTACTGGCCGGGGCTGCCGCTGGGGCACTGACCGGGTTGATCCATACCAAACTAAAAATTAATGCGCTGCTGGCGGGGATACTGGTAATGACGGCCTTGTACTCGGTAAACCTCACCATTATGGGGCGCTCTAACCTGCCGCTCATCGGGTTATCATCGTTGTTTACGCTGGCAAACATCAGCAACAATCCCGATTTGAATACATTTTGGATAGCGTTTATTTTTATACTGATAGCGACCCTGAAAATTGACTACCTGTTAAAAACCGACTTCGGCCTGGCCATGCGGGCTACGGGGAACAGCGAAAGCATGATCCGCGCGCTGGGGGTTAATACCGACAGGATGAAGATCGTCGGGCTGGCGCTGGCCAATGCCCTTACAGCCTTGAGCGGCTACCTGATCACCCAATACCAGGGCTTCGCCGATATCAGCATGGGTATTGGCGTGGTGATAATGGGTTTAGGCTCGGTAATTATTGCCGAAACACTGATCAACTGGCTGCGCATCACATCGGTTTGGGGCAGTTTGGCGCTGGTGCTGGGTGGGGCTATCCTGTTTCAATTTGTGCTGGCTTTTACGCTAAGTAGTGGGGTTGATGCCATTTACCTGAAGGCGGTTACCGCCATATTTGTATTGCTGATAGTTGGTTTACCACGCTTAACACGGAGGGCGGCATGATCGGCATTACATCCCTATATAAAACTTTTAATAAGGGGCAGCCTAACGAGATGAACGCCCTGAACGGCATCGACCTGCAAATAAACCAGGGCGAATACGTAGTGATCGTCGGCTCTAACGGTTCAGGCAAATCTACCCTGCTGAATATGGTTGCAGGCAGCATTTCGCCAACCAGCGGCGGCATCAGTATTGATGGTACCGACGTAACCAAAATGGCCGATCATAGCCGCAGCCGATGGATAGCCCGCGTTTTCCAAAACCCGCTGAGCGGTACCGCACCCGATTTGAGCATACTGGACAACTTCCGACTTGCAGCCTTGCGCACCCAACCCAAGGGGTTTAAAATAGGTGTGAACGCCGGTTTTAAAAAACAGGTGCAGGAAAAGATCGCCTTGCTGAATATGGGGCTTGAAAATAAAACCCACCAGCTGATGGGCAGTCTATCGGGCGGGCAACGGCAGGCGCTTACCCTGCTGATGAGCGTGATGGACGATTGCCGCATCCTGCTGTTAGATGAACCCTCGGCAGCATTAGACCCACGGTCGGCCAATGTGGTGATGCAAACGGCTGATAAACTGATCAGTGATTTTAAACTGACCGCAATTTTAGTCACCCATAACCTAAAGGATGCCTACACTTATGGCAACCGTATTATACAAATGCAGGAGGGCATCATCCTGCACGATCTGAACTCCGCGCAAAAAGCCACGCTTACACAGAATGATCTCTTCGGGTGGTTCTCTTGAAGCGGAAAGCCGAAGGCAGAAAGCGCAAAGCAGCTTCCCATTCGGCTTTATCCTTTGGTCTTTAAGCTTTCAGCTTGAAGCGGAAAGCCGAAGGCAGAAAGCGCAAAGCAGCTTCCCATTCGGCTTTATGCTTTGGTCTTTAAGCTTTCAGCTTGAAGCGGAAAGCCGAAGGCAGAAAGCGCAAAGCAGCTTCCCATTCGGCTTTATGCTTTGGTCTTTAAGCTTTCAGCTTGAAGCGGAAAGCCGAAGGCAGAAAGCGCAAAGCAGCTTCCCATTCGGCTTTATGCTTTGGTCTTTAAGCTTTCAGCTTGAAGCGGAAAGCCGAAGGCAGAAAGCGCAAAGCAGCTTCCCATTCGGCTTTATGCTTTGGTCTTTAAGCTTTCAGCTTGAAGCGGAAAGCCGAAGGCAGAAAGCGCAAAGCAGCTTCCCATTCGGCTTTATGCTTTGGTCTTTAAGCTTTCAGCTTGAAGACTGGCAACAAAATTGCATAGGCTTGTGTACCATGAAGAACATTAATTTTAACCATATAAGTGATGCTTACCAATTAGTGCAAGGCGCTAAAATAAAAGGTAAAACCGACGACGAGCTTTTTGAATTGGGCGACTACGACGCCAATAAGCGCGGCTACATTGTGTACCCCTTTGAGAATGGGATGATCTATACCGATTTCAGCATGATCATGAGCGAAAAGGAGTTGATGACCAATTATCTCATTGAGCCGATGAAGGCGAGTCCGTTTCAAAGGGCGGCTTGATGGATGTGCAAATATGCAGATGTGCGGATGTGCAAATTAGTTCTATTCGCACGCCCATACATCAAAAATAAACATCCTGAAAATTAATCATTTGCACATTTGCACATCTGCATATCTGCACATTTTAATAATTATTTAACCTGCCCTTAGCTTTTTTGCTATATTTGTGCCGGGTAAGTCTTTCACGACCAGCTCCCTTTGAACTCCCCCAGGGTGGGAACGCAGCAAGGGTAGGAGGTTGAGCGGTGCGATGAAAGTAGCTTACCCTTTTTTTGTGCCTTTATATTTGGTTTTAAGTTCGGCAAGCCTGATATTCGCCCCCGGATTCAACTTTGCTTATTCAATTTAAAATCAATCCCATAACATGAAATTTTTTATCGACACCGCCAACCTTGCCCATATTAAAGAGGCGCACGAACTTGGCGTACTTGACGGCGTAACCACCAACCCATCGTTAATGGCCAAAGAAGGCATTACCGGTCATGATAACATTATTGCCCACTACAAAGCTATCTGCGAAATTACCGACGGCGATGTTAGCGCCGAAGTTATCGCCACTACCTTTGATGAAATGGTTGCCGAAGGCGAGGCCCTGGCTGCCCTGCACCCGCAAATTGTAGTAAAGGTGCCAATGATAAAGGACGGCGTGCGCGCTATTAAATACTTCACCGGCAAGGGTATCCGCACCAACTGCACGCTGGTTTTCAGCGCGGGGCAGGCTTTATTAGCTGCTAAGGCGGGTGCTACTTATGTATCGCCGTTTATCGGTCGTTTGGATGATATCTCTACCGATGGCTTAACGCTGATCGAAGATATCCGCCTGATCTATGATAATTACGGCTACACTACCCAGATCCTGGCTGCTTCGGCCCGCCACCCTATGCACATTATTAATTGCGCTAAAATAGGTTCGGATGTGGTTACCGCTCCCCTATCGGCCATTACCGCTTTGCTGAAACACCCGCTAACCGATAACGGCCTGGCTACCTTTTTAGCAGATTACGCTAAAGCGGCCGGGAAATAAAGATCTAATGTGCAGATGCGTGGATATGCAGATGTGCAAATGATAAAATAATAAAAGCGTCATTTCTAACAAAGATGGCGCTTTTTCTTTACTCCCCCTTTAGGGGGCGGGGGGCTTTTTAGTACATTTGTTTTATGCTTGATATCCTCATCATTGGCGGTGGCCCCATCGGTTTGGCCTGCGGACTATCGGCCCAAAAAGCCGGACTAAGCTTTGTTATTATCGAGAAAGGCTGCCTGGTCAACTCGTTGTATAACTACCCTGCCACCATGACGTTCTTCTCCACTTCCGAAAAGCTGGAGATTGGCGGCGTGCCCTTTGTTACCATCAACAAGCGGCCTAACCGTACCGAAGCGCTGGAGTATTATCGCCGTGTGGCCTTCTCCCATAATCTGCCGGTTAATTTGTTTGAGGAAGTATTGAGTATGGAGCGTAGCGGCAGGCATTATACCGTTACCACCAATAAGGCGGCATACCAGGCTAAGCATGTGATCGTATCTACTGGTTTCTATGATATACCGGTACTACTGGATATCCCCGGCGAAGACCTGCCCAAAGTAAAACACTACTACCAGGACCCGCATTACTATGCTATGCAAAAGGTGGTGGTGGTAGGTTCCAGCAATTCGGCTATTGATGTGGCACTGGAAACTTACCGCAAAGGTGCGGATGTTACACTGATTGTGCGTGGCGATGAGATCAGTAAGCGGGTGAAGTATTGGGTAAGGCCCGATATTATTAATCGCATAAAAGAAGGCAGCATAAAGGTTTACTTTTACTCAAGTCTTGCCGCCGTGCGCGAACACGAAGTGGACATACAAACACCCGATGGCCTGGTTACCATCTCCAATGATTTTGTGATGGCGATGACCGGTTATAAGCCCAATTTTAAATTTCTACATAGTTTAGGCATCACCCTGTCCGAAGATCAGAAATTTATCCCGCACTACAATCCTGATACTATGGAGACCAACTTGCCCGGCGTTTACCTGGCCGGCGTGGTTTGCGGGGGGATGGATACCCACTTATGGTTTATAGAAAACTCGCGGGTGCATGCGGAAATGATTGTGGGGGATATTGTTAAAAACGCATAAGTGGCTATTTAACCACAAAGGGCGCAAAGATCTTTTCACAAAGGTCGCAAAAGACACTAAAGTTAATATAGGGTTACAAAGGCTTTGTGGTCTTTGTGTTAATCCGGTTGAATTCTCTGTGTTCTTTGTGGTTAATTAGCCACAAAGCATCATTTTATCAACCCATTCACCGTTTCTATCAATTGCGACAGATCGAACGGTTTGGAGATCACGGCATCACACCTGTACTTATCAAAATCAACGTTCATACTAATATAAGCCGAGAAGATAATTACGGGTGTATCTTTAAATTTAGGGTGGGCCTTTAGTTCAAGGCATATTTCGCCGCCGTTGGCATTGCTCAGGCGGTAATCCAAAATAATAAGGTCGGGGTTAAATTTTTCGGCAACAGCCACTATGCCATTACTGTTTGAAGTGGCGTGAACGTCAAAGTGCTCATACGATAAAACCTCGTTCACCACTTCCAAAATGTCCTGGTTATCATCCAGCACTAAAATTCGTTTCAACATAGTTTAAATTTGCAGGGGCAAACTGTAAGGGTTAATGATGTATCAGCAGCTTCGGAAAAAAGCAACCGCAGATAGATAGAACGGTTGCAAACGAAAATGTGATACAATGATAGATATAAATTAATTATTCTACAAACAAGGTTTTTCAAATAATTTAATTAATTAAATTATAGTTAAAATTTATGTGATTTTAAAGTCAGAAATTAATTCAATTCCCCGCAGTTAAGTAATTATCTTAATAATATTACACACGGAGATACCCAAACCCCACCATAATGGAATTTCACCTGCAACAAAAGGATTTAAAGCGCTAAACTATTGAAAAAGAGGAGATTTAAGCAGCCAGTTGGTGCTCTATCTTTTCAATCAGGAAGCTTACGTCGAAAGGTTTCTGAACAAAGTCGTCTGGGGCGCCTTCACGGTTCAGGCACGAAGCGCCACTCTCACTTGCCGAGATCAGGATGATGGGGATATTTGACACATCTTCAACAGATTTAATGGCACGGCAAATAGTGCGGCCATCCATACCGGCCAGCATAATATCCATTAGTATCAAATCGGGGTTATACTCTTTAATCCGGTCAAAAACCATCTCGGCACGCGCCAGCGTGCTCACCTGGTAACCATAGTAGGAAAGCACCTCGCCCAGCATCTCCAGTATCGCCCGGTCATCATCAACTACTAATATTTTCTTTTCCTTTTCCATTATATGGAAGCTGATGCAATCTGCATGCCACTTATTATAATATCCTTCACAGTACGTTTATTAAACTTCATATTTACAATACTTTAACAAATTTCAAGATCAGTAAAGTGCAATAAATTGCTATTTAATAAATATAGCGTTATACTAAAATGACGCCTATTTTCTACAATAGGTTGCCCGGGGAGTGAATAAATTTTACCATCGGCCAAACATTTATTTTTCAACCCGCAAAATTTATAACTAAAACTATCGTTTGTGTAGTATTCTGCGGACGGTAAATGTATATTTGCCCCGCCTGTTAAATACATCACCCTAACACTGTACACACTTATGTTTTTTCAACTACCCGAACAGGAAGTTGTTAAGGTTTTTGGTAAGAACCTTAAAAAGTTGCGCTTGCAACGTAAACTATCAATGGACAAGTTAGCCAAGATGGCTGATATGGAGCTTTCGCAAATTTACCGCATAGAGAATGGCCGGGTAAACGCCAAATTAACCACCATAGCCGCTTTGGGTAAAGCGCTGGATATCGACCCTAACGATCTGCTGAAGATACCTAACCTGCCTAACGATTAAACTTTTACAAAGCTGTTGGTTATGGCTAAAAAGTCGCTTAGTTCAAACGGTTTTTCCAGGTAGGCATCGGCACCGCTTTGGCTGGCAATGGTAGCCAGGTGGGGCACGGTTGATATTAACACCACCGGCATGTGCTGCAATAGTGGGTTTGCCTTAATGTTTTTGCATATCTCGCTCCCGCGTTTTACAGGCAAAAACTCGTCGATAAAGATCAGGTCGGGATTAATGTTGTGCAGATTGGCGGCGATGCTGCCGTCATTACAGGGGATCAGTTCGTGTCCGTCGCTGCTTAAAATAAAATCAACCACATCCATAATATCAGGATTGTCTTCAATTACTACAATTTTCACATGGCTGAATTATTTTATTATTAGTTAATAATTAGGGGACTATCAAATATAATTTATTTAATTAATATTTTAAAATTTATTTTTATTTAAAACTTATAGGTTTATTTTAGCATACTTCCGGTGCAAAAACTACTGTTGCAAACCTGTTTTAAAGTACGGATATTAGCCCTGGTTTAAAGCTTCTCTACTATGAGTGATACAGCAAACGGCTATGTAAATTCTGTTACCGATAGTTCAGGTGTTACCACCATCACCTTTTTTCATCCAGCGCAAAACTCGTTGCCATCGGCATTGCTGGCCCGGTTAACTTCGGCAATTGATCAGGCCGGACATGACGACGCCACCCGCGTCATTGTTTTAAAAAGTGCCGGCGACCGCACCTTTTGCGCAGGCGCCAGTTTTGATGAATTGCTGCAACTAAAAGATAAGCAAAGCGGCGCGCAATTTTTTATGGGTTTTGCCAACGTTATCAACGCTATACGCACCTGTACTAAAATTGTGATAGCCCGCATACAGGGCAAAGCGGTAGGCGGCGGCGTAGGTTTAGCCGCCGCGGCAGATTACTGCCTGGCTACCGAAGCTGCATCCATCAAACTAAGCGAGTTAGCCATTGGCATTGGCCCCTTTGTGATATCGCCTGTGGTACAACGCAAGGTGGGCTTACCGGCATTTTCGCAGTTAACCATCCGCGCTACCGATTTTCAGAACGCGCAATGGGCCATGGGCAAAGGTTTATATAATGAGGTTTATGCCGATATACCCGCACTTGATGAAGCCGTTGACGGACTTGCGCAAAAACTGGCTTCCTACCATCCCGGCGCGCTGACCGGCCTGAAGCAAATTATGTGGGAAGGCACCGAAAACTGGGATACCTTACTGGCCACCCGCGCCGCCATCAGCGGCGAACTGGTATTATCAAACTTTACGCAACATGCCCTGCAAGGCTTCTTAAGCGGGAAACGTTAATATGGGCATTGCTGTTGTAATCGTCATCGCGATAATATTATTACTGGTAATACTTACCTATGCCGGCAATATCCGCAAACGGAATAAACGCCTGGCTGCTATCCGCGAAAATTGGGGTAAGCCTGCTGATCATCTACCTAATTTTAAACAGGTAGCCTTATACCTGCAAGCCGATCCCGATCAATTCCGGTTATCTGCTGCTACCATGGCCGACCTGGATATTGAGCAGGTTTTTACCTATATCGACCGTACCTGCTCCAAACCCGGTCAGCAATATTTATATAACCGGCTTTTATCGCGCGCTGCTATACCGGCCAACATCAATAATATTGATAAACAAGTGGATGCTTTGCCTGCCGACAAAAGTGTTTTAGAAACCTACCAGCTGCAATTAGCCGAACTAAGCGACCCGAACGCCTATTACCTGCCCGAATTGTTTAAAGCACAGGAATCGCTGTTCAGTCCGCTGGTTACTTTTTATATCAGGGTGTCCGGTATTACCGTCCTCGCGTTATTTATGCTGATGATAGCCACGCATAACCAGCTTTATTTTATTGTGCTGATGCTAATGGTGATGGCTAACTTTGTGATCCATTATGTTAATAAACGAAAGGTGGCGCAGTATACCCATTCGCTGCCGCAACTTATCAAACTCATTAATGCGGCCACATGGTTCCGCAAGCAAACGGGCACACCGGTAAACCAGCAGGTAAGCGATACCATTAACCATATGGGCAGCCTGAAGCGGTCTTTGAGTTTTGTGAGCATCAATTCGGCTGTGCGCGACCCTACGGATGTGATGTATGCCTTGTCCGAACTGATCAAAACCCTTTTGTTGTTAGAACCACTGATGTTTATCAGTTCTATTAACCTGGTGAATAAATATCGCCCGGGTATCCACCTCATCTTTGATTACATAGGCCATATCGATTTCCTGATCAGTATCCGTTCTGTGCGCGATGGCCTCGCCTATTACAGCAAGCCGGTGTTTAGCCCCGATAGCGATCTTGACATCCGGGAACTTTACCATCCCCTGGTTACGGATTGCGTTGCCAATTCTATCAATACCAGTGCCGACAGGGGCGTATTGGTAACGGGATCCAACATGTCGGGCAAAACCACTTTTATCCGCAGTATTGCTATCAACGCCTTGCTTGCGCAAACCATGTTTACCAGTTGCAGCAAAAGCTATAGCGCGCCGTGGCTAAATATTTATACCAGTATCCGCATAAGCGATGATATGGAGGAGCATAAAAGCTATTTTCAAGCCGAGGCTTTATCTGTTTTAGATATCATGCAGCAATGCGATGCCGCTAAACCCAACAAAAACCTGGTGCTGATAGACGAGATCTTTCGCGGCACAAACACCATCGAACGTATTGCCGCGGCCAAAGCTGTGCTGGCCTACTTAACCGCCAATGGCAATTTTGTATTTGTATCTACCCACGACCTGGAACTGGCCGAATTATTGGGCAGCGATTATACCACTTACTCATTCGAGGAACTGGTTACTGCCGATGCCCGCCTGGTGTTTGATTATCGTATGAAGCCGGGACTATTGAAAAACAAGAACGGGATCGCTATTCTGCAGGCCATGGGCTACCCGCAAAGCGTTGTTGATGATGCGGGTTTGGTAAGTGAGCAGCTAAGGGCGAAATATCAGTTGTAAAACTAACCCGTCATGCTGTTTATAAAATCCGGGCGACCTCTAAGGTGGAATGACAAATAAAGTGATGCTAAATTTGTTTCAACACCTCATCACTCAGGTCAGGTATGCAAAGATTAGACTGTGCAAATGAGATCCCGAAACAAGTTCGGGATGACGTTTTGCTTTTTCAGACACTTATTTTCAAAACATCTTATGGATAACAATGATGAAGAATCTCCGGCAAGCCGTGCGGTAATACAAGCCTGGCGTTCTTCGCTTACTTCTCACAATACCGTTTGGATATAAACAAAAAAGCCGGACAAATTGCCCGGCTTTCAATATCATAATTAACAGCATTATAATTCAACCTGTTTGTAGCGGGGCACCAATGCTTTCATTACAATCCAGGCTATCAAATAAGCTACCGCGCAAATGGTGAACATAATGGTGTAGCCGGTTTCGATATGGCCAAGTGCCTTGTATTTATCAAACAGGTAACCGCCCAGCTTATTGATGATCACACCGCCAAGGCCGCCGGCCATACCGCCGATACCGATAACAGTACCAATGGCCTTTTTAGGGAACATATCCGATACGGTAGTGAAGATATTAGCACTCCAGGCCTGGTGGGCTGATGCACCGATCCCGATAAGAATAACCGGCACCCAGTAGCTGTAACTGCCCAATGGTTGTGCAAGTAAAACAATAAGCGGGAACACCGCGATAGCCAGCATGGCTTTCATACGGGCCATATAAATATCGTGGCCTTTTTTAGCGAAATATGCAGGGAACCAGCCGCCGCCAATACTACCGATCATGGTTAGCATATACAATACAGCCAGCGGGAAACTGATATCTGATTTTACCATACCGTATTGAGCCTTTAAGTAGGCAGGCAGCCAGAACAGGAAGAACCACCAAACGCCATCGGTCATGAATTTACCAAAGGCAAACGACCAGGTTTGGCGATAGCCCAGCAGCTTTGTCCAGCTTACCTTTTCTTCAACAGGTGCAGCGCCGGCAACAGGTGCTTTAACCGCGGCATCGTCAGAAAGGATATGGGTTAATTCTGCGGCCGAAAGGCGTTTTTGACGTTCAGGTTTTTCATAAATGATCAGCCATAGCACCAGCCAAACAAAACCCATTGCGCCAACGGCAACGAAAGCAGCCTCCCATCCCCATTTCTGTTCGATCCAGGGGATACAGATAGGCGCCAAAATTGCACCGATACCCGCGCCCGAGTTAAAGATGCCGGTAGCCAGCGAACGCTCCCTTTTAGGAAAATATTCGGCTGTGGCTTTAATAGCTGCCGGGAAGTTACCCGATTCGCCGATGGCCAGGATCCCCCTGCCAAACATAAAGCCGGCAACAGACAAGGTAGCCACACTTACGTAACCGAACAAGCCGCCAACCACATTACCAATAGGGATGGCGAAGGCATGTAAAATAGCACCGATAGACCAGATAATAATGGCCCAGCCGAAACCCCATTTAGTACCCAGCTTATCTATAATGCGGCCTGCAAATAAAAGGCAAATAGCGTAGGTGAACTGAAATACCGCTGTTATGTTGGCATAATCGGTATTGGTCCAGCCAAACTTCCCTTCCAGGGTGGGCTGCAAAAGGCTCAGCACCTGGCGGTCCAGGTAGTTGATGGTTGTTGCAATAAAAAGCAACGAGCAGATGGTCCACCTGAACTTGCCTATCGTGTCTTTACTCATTGTCTTCTCTCGGGTATAATGTAGGTTTATATATGATTAGCGGCTTGCTTTAACTATTTCTAAAGCTTCGATAGTAGCCGCGGTTAATTCGTCGTATTTTTGGTTTTCCATCACGTCTTTGCTTATCAGTTTGCTGCCCATCCCAACTGCGCAAACACCTGCTTTAAACCAGCCGCCAATGTTTTCCTTTGTTAACTCAACACCGCCGGTAGGCATAAACAGCATACCAGGGAACAGTTCTTTAATACCCGACAGGAATGACGGGCCTAATAAGTTACCAGGGAATAGTTTTACAACTTTAGCGCCCAGATTTTCGGCTTTGATGATCTCGGTAGGGGTCATACAGCCGGGAACCCATAACAAGCCTGCCTTTTCAGCAACCGGGATCACTTCTTCAACCAATCCGGGGCTGATGATATAATCGGCGCCGGCGTCAACAAAGTCCTGCGCTTGTTTGGCGTTTTTAATAGTGCCCACACCCAGGTACATGCCGCTTAATTCCTTATCGCAAACCTCGCGCAGTTTGGCAAAGTTCTTTAAGGCAGCCTCGCCACGGTTAGTGTATTCGATGGTTTTTACGCCAGCCTTATATAAGGCATGTAAAATATTTACGCTGATCTCGGCATCTTTATTAAAATACAGGGGCAGGATACCTTGCTCTGGTATCAGTTTCAGAATGGCTTCTTTCTTATCCATGGTGGTTTAATATATTCAGAAAAGTTTATCAGGGGCTAAAAGTAGGAAGAAAATATAGAAAGATGTATGTAGTATTAGCATTTAGTTCAAAACAATTAACGCAATCGTTACCGCTGTTTTTTTTTAACATATCTTCGTAAATAGTTGGCCTAAAATGTATTTTTGACAACCAGCTAAATTAAGCTTAATAACAGTATATTAATTTTTCAATCTTAAAACATAACCCAACGATGTCTAAAAAAGTCGTAACCCTGGGCGAGATAATGCTTAGATTATCTACCCCTGATTTTAAAAGATTTGTTCAGTCAGATTCATTTGATGTTACCTATGGTGGCGGCGAAGCCAACGTATCGGCAGCGCTTTGCAACTACGGGCTGAATGGTACCTTCGTGTCAAAAGTTCCAAACAACCCAATTGGCCAGTCTGCCATTAACCACCTGCGCCGTTACGGTGTTGATACGCAATTTGTGGCGCGTGGTGGCGACAGGTTAGGTATCTACTTTTTAGAAACAGGCGCTTCTATGCGTGCATCGCAGGTGGTTTATGACCGTGCAGGCGCTTCTATTGCCGATGTTGACGCCAGCGAGTTTGACTGGGACGCGATTTTTGAAGGTGCCGATTGGTTCCATACTACCGGTATCACCCCGGCCCTGAGCGATAAGGCTGCTGCCCTTACTTTAGCTGCTTTAAAAGCTGCAAAGGAAAAAGGCATCACTACCTCTATCGACCTTAACTACCGTAAAAAACTATGGAGCAAAGAGAAAGCACGTAAAGTGATGACCGAGCTTTGCCAGTATGTTGACGTTTGTATTGGTAACGAAGAAGATGCCGACACTACTTTAGGCTTCACCAGCGAAGGTACCGACGTAACCAAAGGCGAACTGAACCTTGACGGTTACAAAAGCGTTTTCAAACAAATGAAAGAGAAATTTGGCTTTAAGCATATCGCCTCTACCCTGCGCGAAAGCCACAGCGCCAGCGATAACGGCTGGAGCGCCTTAGTATACGATGGTAACGAGTTTTACCACACTAAACAGTACGAAGTACGTATTGTTGACCGTGTGGGCAGCGGCGACTCTTTCGCCAGCGGTTTCATCTTCGGTTTAGTTACCGGCATGAGCCAGGGCGATGCTGCCGAGTTTGGTGTTGCTGCTTCGGCATTGAAACACACCATCCCTGGCGACTTGAACCACGCTACTTTATCAGAGGTTAAAGACCTGGTAAAAGGCGACGGCAGTGGCCGTGTACAGCGTTAAGCCCCCCCTAACCCCCTAAAGGGGGAATGGAAATATCATGATCCGTCCTGCATTTTGCGGGACGGATTTTTAATTAACGTGTATCTTAGCTTTATGATGGACAAGAACGAGATATTGAACTCCTATAAGTGGATCAAGGTGCCGAAATACAGGGATGATGATTCCTTGTCATGGGAAGAACGTTACAATCGTTTAAATGAACATCATATACAGGAAACAACTTTTTTAATAGATAAGATACGAGAGATCGTAAAAGATCTGCCCGATAATAACCAGGAATAAACATCAACACAAAACAAATTATGATCATAGATAAATTAGAGAACAGCGGCCAGTACGTTGCTTTACATCCAGGCTTTAAAGCTGCATTCGACCATTTGGCGAGCATCGACCTGAATGCACTGGAAGTTGGTAAATACGAAGTTGACGGCGTGAAGTATGCCGTGATGGCTAAGGATGGTGTTGCCCCTGAAGTAGCTGCCGAAAAATTCGAATGCCATAATAAGAACATCGATATACAGGTGCTGATCAGCGGTGTGGAGAGCATGGGCTGGAAACCGCGTAACGATTGCAGCCAGCCAAAAGGCGAATACAATGCTGAAAAGGACGTAACTTTTTATGCTGACAAACCCGAAATGCAGTTCACACTGAACGCAGGGGAGTTTGTGATATTTTATCCTAACGATGTGCACGCCCCAATGATAGGCGATGGCTTTATTAAAAAGCTGGTAGTAAAAGTGGCGATATAAATTAAAAAGGTATAAGTCAAAAGTTTTAAAAGCCTGTATAATTGATATGCGGGCTTTTTTTGTTTTATATCTATGTATATCAAAAATGTCATTGCGAGGAGCCTGGCAGGAATTGTGCGGTGGAGCGACGTGGCAATCTCGTCGCATGTAAACTAAATACGAGATTGCCACGCTATCGCTCGCAATGACAAAGTGGTTTAGAAACCTATCTCTTTTCCGTATCATTGCAATTTGGCACCATCATTGAATAAAGCAGGTACATGAGCATCAAACTATCCAAACTTACCCTATTATTCACCTGCTTATTATTCCCCGTACTGTTAAAAGCTCAAGCTGTATCGCCAACCGAACAGATCATTGGCCGCTGGACGACCGTAGAGAAAAACCTGACGGTGGATGTTTATAAGGATAACAACGAGTTTAAGGCTAAAATAGTTTGGTTTAAAAACGATGACGAAACCAAGCGCATGGATGAATGGACCGACAAGCACAACCCCGATAAAAGCTTACGCGACCGCAAAATTATCGGCCTGAATGTAGTAAAAAACCTGGTATACGACCCCAAGAGTAACAGTTGGGAGCATGGCAGCGTTTACGAAGCCAAAACCGGCCGTTCCTGGGATGCTTCTGCTTACCTTACCAGGGATGGTTTGCTGAAGGTTACCGGCTACTGGCATTTTAAGTTTATCGGCCGTACGATGACCTTCAAAAAAATAGGCTGAGCCGCTTGTTAGTCAGCGTATTGACATAATGTTTTCCACTTGTGTTTATTATCTGATTTTTTTCTTGCATAAAACAAAATTAATGCAGTTTTTTGCACGCAAATTCAATAACAAAAACACGTTATAAAAAAATGAAAACACAAAGCTTAAAAAGGCCCACTTCCAAAGCGATCTTCGCCTGGGTTGCCGCTGCTTTGGTTGCCGACGTTTTTGTATTCCTCCCTTCCCGACGAAGGCCGTTTATTCCCCGGGTTTGAGAACTGTAATTGCAGTATCATCAAACAGCTAAAGGTTAAACCTTTTCCCCAAAAAACCATTCAATTAATAGGGGCCCGTAAAAAAGGCCGGATTATTTAACGGTAGTTTTTCTATTCAAATAATGACAATACAAGATTTTGATATACAGGTAGCTTCTGCACAGCATGTGGACTATGCACAGCAAATATGTGTGGAAATGGCCGAATCGGCAAAAGCGCGCGGTACCGGTATCGCCCAGCGCTCGCCCGAATATGTGGCCAATAAAATGCTGGAAGGCAAGGCGGTTATCGCCCTGCATAAAAATGGTACCTGGGCCGGCTTTTGTTATATCGAGACCTGGAGCCACGGCGACTTTGTTGCCAACTCAGGTTTGATCGTTAACCCCGAGTTCCGTAAAGTGGGTTTAGCCAAGGCTATTAAAGAGAATATCTTCGCCCTATCGCGCAAAAAATATCCTGAAGCAAAGATATTTGGTTTAACTACGGGTTTGGCCGTAATGAAGATCAATTCAGACCTGGGTTACGAACCTGTAACCTATAGCGAGCTTACGCAGGACGAAGCCTTTTGGCAAGGTTGCAAAAGCTGCGTAAATTTTGATATCCTTACTGCCAAAGGCCGCAAAAACTGCATGTGTACCGCCATGCTTTTCGACCCCGCCGAAAAAGCGAAGGAGTACGAAGAAAAAATGAAAAAGATAACGCACAAAGCGACCTTGCTCGAGCGTATCGAGAACGCGCTTAAGCGTTCTACAAAATTAATGTTAGCCCACAATAAATTTTAATATTAAAGCAGAAAGCTAAAAGACCAAAGCAAAAAGCAGGAGAATAGCTTAAAAAATGAGAGACTACAGGAAATTAGAAGTATGGATCAGATCACACGAACTCAATATGTTCGTGTATCGCAACCTGCTACCTAAATTTCCTAAAAGCGAACAATACGACCTGATGAGCCAAACCAAACGGTGTTCGTACTCGATACCGCTCAATATTGTTGAAGGTAGCGGACGATTTACCGAAAAGGACTTTGCTCATTTTTTAGATATGGCTTTAGGTTCGGCACATGAGTTGGAATATTGCTGTTTGATGTGCAAAGACCTGGCATATATTGAGGTAGATCTGTTCGAAAAACTATATAGATTAATTAACGAAGTTAAGGCCATGTTAATTGGCCTTATTAAAGCCCTTAGAAAATAAAAAAATAGGAAGGTCAAAAAGCTTTTTGCTTTCAGCTTTCCGCTTTTAGCTTATGAAAAAGAAAGTAGTACTTGCTTACAGCGGCGGATTAGACACATCATTTTGCTGTATATACTTAACCCGCGACTTAGGCATGGAAGTGCATTCGGTAATTGTGAACACCGGCGGTTTTAGCGATGAGGAACTGAAAAAGGTTGAGGAACGTGCTTACGCGATGGGCGTTACCAGTCACCACGTGGTTGATGAGACCGAGAATTTTTATAACACTTGCGTACGTTTCCTCATTTATGGTAACGTGCTTAAAAATAATACCTACCCGCTATCGGTAAGTGCCGAGCGTGTTAGCCAGGCCACTGCCATTGCCAACTACGCTAAAGAGATAGGTGCCGAATCGGTTGCTCACGGTAGCACCGGCGCCGGTAACGACCAGGTGCGTTTTGATATGATCTTTAATATCCTGGTGCCCGAAGTAAAGATCATCACCCCGATACGCGACCTGAAACTGAGCCGCGAAGAAGAGATAGAATACCTGAAGAAACACGGCGTGGAGATGAACTTTGAGAAAGCCAAATACTCTATCAATAAAGGTATTTGGGGTACATCGGTAGGCGGTAAGGAAACCCTTACATCGAATTTAGGCCTGCCCGAAGATGCCTGGCCGACCCAGGTTACCGAGACAGGCACCCGCGATATCGAACTGACCTTTGAAAAAGGCGAACTGGTAGCTATCGACGGTACTAAATACGATCATCCTACAAAAGCTATCCAGGCTTTACAAGCCATCGCGCAGCCTTACGGCATTGGCCGCGATATACACGTAGGCGATACCATTATCGGCATTAAAGGCCGTGTAGGTTTTGAGGCCGCCGCGCCAATGGTGATCATTAAAGCGCACCATACATTAGAGAAACATGCGCTGACCAAATGGCAACTGAGCTGGAAAGACCAGCTGTCATCATTCTACGGTAACTGGCTGCACGAAGGGCAGTTCCACGATCCTATCATGCGCAATATCGAAGCTTTCCTTACCGATACACAGGATAAGGTGAGCGGTAAGGTATTCGTTCAGCTGAACCCGTACAGGTTCCAGGTGGTTGGTATCGAATCGGACCACGACCTGATGAGCAATAAATTTGGCAGCTACGGCGAAATGAACAACGCCTGGACCGGCGAGGATGTAAAAGGTTTCTCGAAGATATTTGGCAACCAGGTAATGATCTACCATAAAGTAAATAGCTAAAAGCCCCCTAACCCCCTGAAGGGGGAACCATCGAACAGATAATGAGTAGTGAGCACAAAAATATGATCCACCAAGCTTTCTTTAAACGGGAAGGTGAAGCTATTCCCCCTTTAGGGGGCGAGGGGGTTCATTACGAGTGGGGCAACGGCTGCCACGGGTGGACCTTTGTAGATACCGACGCGCTATCTGTTAAACAGGAACTGATGCCGCCTAATACATCCGAAGCGTTGCATTACCATACAAAGGCTACGCAGTTCTTTTTCATTATAAAAGGCAGCGCCATTTTTTATGTAGATGGCGTTGTGAAAATACTAACCGAACACCAGGGTATAGAGATATTACCAGGGCAGCACCACCGCATTAGTAACCACAGCGAGGCCGACCTGGAATTTACGCTATACTCGCATCCATCTACCAAACATGACAGGGTTAATATAGAAACCCCCTGACCCCCTAAAGGGGGAATTTAATATTCCGTAAAGATGACTGATACAGGTAAAAATATTGCAAATTCTACTCCCCCTTTAGGGGGCAGGGGGGGACGCGTTGGAATTATTGGCGGCGCGGGCTACACCGGTGGCGAAATGCTGCGCATTTTGGTGAACCACCCCAATGTTGATATCGCTTTCGTGAACAGTAGCAGCAATGCCGGCAATTACGTTTACGATGTACATACCGACCTGTTTGGCGATACCGACCTGAAATTCACTAACGAATTGCATACCAATGTAGATGTGCTGTTCCTGTGTGTTGGTCATGGCGATGCGAAGAAGTTTTTAGAAGCGAATGCTATCCCCGATACGGTAAAGATCATTGACCTGAGTCAGGATTTCAGGTTGAATAAAAACTCGAAGCTTAACACGAAAGACTTCACCTACGGTCTGCCTGAGTTAAATAAGGATGCCATCAAATCGGCGCAAAATATAGCTAACCCAGGTTGTTTTGCTACCTGCCTGCAATTGGGTTTATTACCACTGGCGAGCAAGCAATTGCTGAACAGCGAGGTGCATATTACAGCCACTACAGGTTCAACAGGGGCGGGGCAAAAGCCTACGGCTACCACCCACTTTACCTGGCGTAACGATAACCTTTCGGTTTATAAAGTGTTCGATCACCAGCACTTGAACGAGATAGGCGAGTCGTTAAATCAATTACAGCCAGGTTTTATTCCCCCTTCAGGGGGCCAGGGGGTTCTCAACTTTGTCCCCTACCGCGGCGATTACACACGAGGCATCATCGCCTCGATGTATACAGAAAGCGAGCTGACAGAGCAGGAGGCCCTGCAGCTTTACCAGGACTATTATGCCAGCCACCCGTTCACCCATGTTACCGACCGTGACATCGACCTGAAACAGGTGGTAAATACCAATAAATGCTTTATCCAGGTTAAAAAACATGGCAATAAGCTGTTTATTGTAAGCATAATAGATAACCTTTTGAAAGGTGCGTCAGGCCAGGCCGTTCAGAATATGAACTTGATGTTTGGGTTTGATGAAACAGCTGGTTTAAGGCTTAAAGCTACTGGGTTTTAATGGAGGTAAAAGGTTAAAGGCGAAAGGTAAAAGGTAGGAAAAGTAATGCGGGACTATAAAAAAGTAGAGGTTTGGAAAAAAGCACATTTGCTAACAAAGCGGATGTACAAAGAAGTCCTACCTATAATGCCTGCCGAAGAACGTTTTGCATTAACCGACCAATTGCGCCGGTCAACTTACTCGATCCCATTAAATATAGTCGAGGGATGTGGTAAAAATACTGATAAAGATTTCGCACGGTACCTCGATAATGCCTT